>NZ_JBSQYS010000020.1:0-82262 GCF_055140945.1 Sunxiuqinia sp. | reverse complement strand
ACATTTATGCCAATCATCAGTCTTGAAAATATGAACAAATAAATGTTGATAATCAGTGTATTATATCTAAGATTTGAGAAAATCAGCAAACCCGAAGTAACTTTTTATCCGAGTTTAGAACAATTGGAACAAATATCATATCTGAACAAACCTGATACATCTGCTAGGAAATCTTTAGAGTGTGTAAAAAATCAGCCGCAAAAGTTACTAATAGAAATAGTATTCAGATTATTCCAAATATGAACGTCATGGAAAAAGAGATAGAAATCAAGAATCCGAATATTGATGACTCAATTAAACCGGACTTTAAGGTGTTATGGATAGTGGAACCTTCAGGAGAAAGAGGGAGTAGCATTTTTTTTACCTATGAATACGGGATTGAAATTGTTGAGGCTGTTTTTTATTTGATGTATCTAATCGCAAAATTTTACAGATTCACTTTTTGTAAATATGTTGACAACAATATATGTACATGCTTTTTTATATTTATAATCTTTAATGTTGCTTTTTTTATTGCTTCTGACCGGCTCCGTTCAGGTGCCAAGGTTACGCAGAAAGAATAACCCGTCCTTAAAAAGATAAAAAGCGGGGAAATCCCGCTTTTTTTTATATTCACCTCAAGTCAATTCAACGTTTCATCCAGAGTCTTCCCGACTTTAAATTTCACAACATTCTTGGCGGCAATTTCCAATTCTTTCCCGGTTTGCGGATTTCTACCTGTTCTTGCGGGACGTTCAGAAACCGACAATGTACCAAATCCAATTAACTGAATGCTTTCTCCTTTACCTAATGCCTCTTTTGCCGTTTCTTCAAAGGCTTTTACAAATTTTTCATTATCGACTTTGCTTAAACCTGACTTATCGGCCATAGCCGCTACTAATTCTTGTTTATTCATTTGGTTATAAATAATTGTTTGTCTGCAATAATAGTGTTTTTCATCCAATGAACAGCCTTTTAACGCCTTTCAGATAGAAATTCATCTTTCGCGCGAAGCTCTATTAAATTAAACATAACTAAATACGAAAATCGATCAGCTTATTTCATGTGTTTATCCTCGGATTTTCTGGATAGTATCGTATCATTCTTTTATAAGCCACAATATACAATAGCCATTGAGTTACATAGGAATATTTATCCTGATCTTTCAATTCCAGGTACTTGTTAAAGTTCCGGAATCCCAAAAATGTCCTTTCTGAAAAGGTTAAGGAAAATATTTTACTGTCAATAAAACCGTTCCATGATAGAACCTGCCGCTTTCCGGCACTAAAAGTAGGATCTTATCATTACCTTTCAGACTCCCTGGATTATATAAATCATCTAAGGCTGTAAAAATGGTAGCAAAAGCGATGTTTCCAATTTCAGTAAGATTTAAATCTATAAAAACATTTTCAATTCGTCTAATTGCTTGATTTCAAAAGTAGATGTATGGTTATGTATTACACCAGACTGGTTGAAAAATACAGTATCAATTTCAAAATTTTGAGCTCCTTCAATATCACTTTCCAAATCGTCACCTATCATTAAGCAATCGGCTTTTTTTGACTTTGCAATATTTAGTGCAAACTCAAATATTTTCCCATGTGGTTTTTGGTATCCTGCTTCCTCCGAAGTTATCATCCTTTCAAAGAAAGGTTCTAATTTACTATCTCTGATTTTAACTTTTTGGACTTCAACAAAACCATTGGTCAAGAGATACATTCGATAACCAGCATTTTTAAAATATTCCAGTGTCTCAATTGTTTTAGGAAATAATTTGGTTTTATTAGGACTTTCCTTAATGTAATCAACACTAAACTCCTCCACAAAGGACTCAGCATCAACCCCTAGCCGCTTAAAAGAGTCAATAAATCGTTGAGTGCTCAAGCGCTCTTTTGAAAGTCGACCATCTCGGTATTCCAACCATAAGCTCTCATTTACATCATAAAATATCGACAGATACTCATCAAATTTCTCAATTAGCTCGGGGCTATGTTTTTTGATCAGTTCTTTCAATGTTTGCTCCGAATTCGCCCTGTAATCCCATAAAGTCCGATCCAAATCAAAAAAAAGAACTTTATATTTTTTCTCCCTACTTTCAGAAGTACTCATGTTTAAATTTCAGTAATTAATTCCAATTATTTTGCGACCATTACAAGATATCAAAATTATACAAATTGCTTTGTCTGTAGGCATAATGAACTACCCCGGGGCAAAGCCCACGAGGTATCAAAGAAGAGTCAGCTGCCCTTGATGTACTTTTTTATATTCTTTTTGCATTCCGTGTGATTCAACATATTTTTTTATTACTTCTTCATTTGCATATTGCCTTACTGTATTTGAATAATAACCACTCGTCCAGAAATTTCCACCCCAAAGTTTTAATTCAATTTCTGGATGTCTTTGAAATAATTGATTTGCTGTGATACTTTTGATTGTTCTTGATATCTCAGAAACAGAAAGTTTTGGAACACTTTGAACTAAAAAGGTACGTGATTTGACTCATACCCAATTTCGATAAAATGAATTTCATACCTTTCAGATATTTCCAAACATATTGCCTTTAAAGTCCCCCCGATTTCCCTTGATATTACTCCTTTTGTGTACTTCAATGGACAAACTAAATGATACAACAACAGAGTCTTATTATGTCTCTTAAAAATATGTTCTCCCATTGAACTAAAATACTTTTTTTTCAAAACGTCATGAAAACCTTTAGGTTTTCAAACTTTCCTCTATACCCCGAGGCAGAGCCTCGAGGAATTCTTTTTGATTAAATAATAACCACGCCTCATCGTTCAACTTATTAGGGTTCTGTCGCATTAATCCAACTTGATTTTCAAAAATACGAATTTCTCTTCACTATGCTCCCAAAGAATAGAATCTATTAAATGTAGTTGATTTCATATCTTCTGCTTAAGCCCAATACTATTCGTTACTGGGTCGATCATCTGGAGGCCTGTCTAGAGAAACACGGAACCAATGCTTCAGAAATTGATTATGTCAATCCTCACGTTTCATCCATGTTTCTCTATGGCAAGTTGGCCGAAGAGATTGAAGCCCGAGAGATTGACCTGGCCAGATAGAAATGGTTCAAACTACGTTAGTTCCAATTGTATCAACACATATGCGCTAATACCTCTTAGACAGTTGTTGTCTCAGACAGCTCATATCCTCACTAATTTTCTTCTCTAATACTTTTGCATAAATTTGAGTAGTTGAAATACTTTTGTGTCCTAAAACCTGACTAACGGTTTCTATGGGAACACCATTACTCAAAGTAACCGTTGTTGCAAATGTATGCCGGGCCAAATGAAAAGTCAGGTTCTTTTTTATCCCGCACAAGTCCGCAATTTCTTTCAGGTAACTATTCAGTTTCTGGTTTGAGAATAAAGGAAATACCTTATTCCTGCTGACTGATCGAGGATGTTTCCGATACTTCTTAAATATTTCCAGCGCTTTGGGCAAAAGTGGAATCCTCAGTTTTGTATTCGTTTTCTGTCTCTTTGAGAAAATCCAGTACTGTCCATCTATTCCCAAATTGATTTCATCCGAACTCAGGTTAATCGCATCGATATAAGACAGGCCGGTATAGCAACTAAAAATAAAAACGTCCCTCACGGTTTGCAATCGCTCAACGCCAAGCCTTTTACGTTCAATCGTATCCAATTCCCTTTCCGTTAAAAAACCTCGTTCAACTTTACGAAATCTCAGTTTATAGGAACCGAATGGATTCTGGGTTATCCATCCAAGCCGTTGACCAAGGTTGATCATCTTACGAAACCTTTCCTGATGCTTCATCACACCGTTGTTCCCAATCGGTTTGTGATGATCCAAAGGTTTGTAATTTCTTAGGAAATATTCAAAATCTGTAATGAATTTGTAATTGACCTGGACCAAGTCAATATCCGTAGATTTGAATTTCTTTCTCAAGAAACGTTCCAGGTACTTTTTCGTTGTGAAATAATTTTTCATCGTTCCTGAGGCAAGAACACTGGCCTGCGTGGTGTTGTGATAATCCACCAACTCCATTAAAGAATGATCATCAAATGAATCACCGAGATAAAGTGCTTTAATATTTTCTGGTGTAATTTCTTGTTTATTGACCTGCAACTTCCGATAAGCATCTGTCAACTGCGAACGGACATGTTCAAGGTAGCTATTAAATTTTTTGGCTTCCGGACTGAAGCCCTTTGCGACTCCGCGGGCTTTATTCCATTCATCAACTGCAATGGTTTTCTTCAGGGAAATCTCAATCCGACGCGTCTCTACGGTAATCCGGGCATAGACGAGCGCCGTGTCTTTGTCCTTTTTTCCGGTCCGGATAATAAACTGGATACCAAAGGTGTGGGTTGTTTTCATATCATTTAATTTTTATCGGTTTAATCCGTTTTAACTGCTTCAGTTGAAAAACAAGGTCAAAAGACTCACCGGAATTCACCAAAACCGGTCAAAAATCATGGTCTATAATTACAAAAAAGACCCTTATTAACAACTGAAATACAAACGATTAAGCCCTTCTGGTGAGTTCAAAGGTAAAATAAAAAAAGACTCACCGTTTAACTCACCTGAATTATGATATTTTCTGATATGAATTGATATGGCAAAAATCATAAAAGCCTGTAAATCATACAATTTACAGGCTTTTGACTTATTTTGATTTCCCAATTTGTCGGGATGACTGGATTCGAACCAGCGACCCCGTCGTCCCGAACGACGTACGCTACCAGACTGCGCTACATCCCGTTGTTTCTGGAATAGCAAATTTACAACTTTTGCTCAATTCGCATCATTCCTTTTACCAAAAACTCCAACAGATTACATTGTTTTTTTTTACCAAATCACATAAAGGACATTTGAATCTTTTATTTAAAATCAGTAACTTGTATACAATAAACTAATTATAAGAATTCATGCAAGTCAAAAACCTGATTCGAGTTCTTCCATGGCACGAAAGTCGTGTTTGGCGGAAACGTGAGCTACGGCAAATCAACAAGGTAATTCTGCACCAGGAGCTGGGAGAAAGCGTTGTCGAAAATGTCAACACTTACCACACTTCTGTTAGTCCCCAAAATCATATTACGCCCAAGGGATGTCCGCATATTTGTTACCATTATGCTATTCGAAAGAATGGTGAAATAGTGCAGACCAATGAGTTATCAGATATTACCTGGCATTGCAAAGGGCAAAATACATCATCGGTTGGAATCATGTTTGTGGGTAATTTCTCAGGCCCGGGCTATGATATGGGAACCAGTGAGCCAACACCGGAGCAAATGCAATCGGTAGAGGAACTTGTTAACTTTCTGCTCGAAAGCTTAGGCCTTGACAATGCTGACCTATTTGGGCATTATCATTTTGGAAAGCCTGCCTGTCCAGGCTATGTATTGCAGGAATGGATAGAAAAGAAACGAGGTAACTTAAGTGCTCAACTAGTTGAAGAAAAAATAGAAAAATCGGTTTCAGAAATTCAATCCCGTTTAAATAAACTAGGATATAGCTCGGGTAAAGTTGATGGCATTATGGGAATGAAAACCCAATCGGCTATTCGCCGCTTTCAGGCCGATCAGCATTTGATTGCCGATGGCATTGTGGGACCACAAACCTGGTCGAAATTACTAAACCTAACACTTCAGTCATGACACAAACAAAAAGCAACATCAGCCAGGAGGAATTTTACACCGTCACACAAAAAGAATTTTGGTTAAAATGGACATCGAAGCTCCTGTTCACATTGATCTCTGTAAAACTATGGGGATTAATTGCCTGCACTTGGGTCTCTACTTATTTGCTCCTTCACCATCAGCTCGTTGAGATTGGACAAAATGCTTATGAACTTGGAATAACCGGTGGTCAGTGGGTAACATTTAACACAACCATCTGGGGATTGATTTTTGGTATGAAAGAAATATTCCGCGTGATGGAGAAAAAGGACCGGAATGATGAAAAGATCATCAAAGCAGACAATAAGACGAAGCATGAGATTGCCCAAATAAATGCTGATACATTGAAAGAAGACAATAAGGCTAAAAAAGAGATTGCCAAAATTAATGCCAGTACTGTAAACGGTTCTGCCGCAGGTGCCCAACCGAGCTACACCGCAGAAGGAAAAGAAGTTGTTGGCGACGAACCTAATTAATATACAACCATGGAAAAGAATGTAAAATTTATCGTCATTGGATTGGTTGTGTTGGCAGTTGTTGCTTCCTTAATTTTTGTGAGTTTTAAAATTGAAGGTCCGGGAACACTCATTGGAGGCTTGGCTGTATTATGGGCCGGAGTAAAATCGAAGATTTTCGGCAGAAAAACCACGGAAGATAAGATTGAGCAAGTAAGAAGTGACCACAACCTGAAAAGAGAAGAGTGGCAAACAGCCAAGGAAGAATACGACTCTAAATTTCGATTGCTACAGGCTCAAATGCAGTATATCGACTATAAGTCAGCCTTAATTTCAGAAAAAATAAGTAATCTGGATGATTACCAAAAAAAGAAGATTGCTGAAATTGAAAATGCAAACAGCGACCAACTCTTGGAACTATTAAACGAAAGGACTACCCAATGATTAAACACACCATACTACTCAGCTTTGTTATACTTTTAGCCGTAGGCTCCCGGGCACAAAGCAGCAGGTTAATACCCGGCAAAAGCTTCACCAACCAAAGTACCGATACCTTATTTGTCATTCCAATGAATCGGGTAAAATTGCTTTTATCGAGCGAAGTGAATAACGACATCAACCTGCAAAAGCTGGAGCTGTACAAAAAGAAAATCAGCCTTTTTGAAGAGAGATCAGCCTTGGCAGACAGTGCTATCACAATCAAGAAGTTGGAAGCTGACTATTGGCATGATCAACTCCTTCAGCGCGACCAACTTCTGGAAAACCAACAAATAGAGAATCTGAAGCTGATTGATGACAAGAACCGCATCAGACAATCACGCATTTATTACCTGATTGGCGGTCTGATTGCCGGAGCAGTCGTATTTTCGTTGTAGCTATTCGTTCAGAAATCCGTTCAGGTAGCTAAAAGCTGGTGTAAGTTCTCCATCATTCAAAATGGTCGCTCGCTCAATAATTTTATGCTGATCGTCGCCAAAAAGCGAAGGAAAAACCTCGTGATACATTTTACGGGCAAATGTTCTGGATGCATCAGCTGGCAGTGCTGCCGGAAGGTTGTCCACAGCACATACCGTGACATAATTTGACGAACTGAAAGCCTCCACTTCTTCAAGGCCGTCGGGCTTGACATCGTAAAATGGTTGTTCAATCGTCGAAGTACGCAAAGTTGTTGGAATTGGTCCCGGCACATCGCAACTAACATCGGAGATAACAGAGATACCAAAATCCGGCGACTTTAGGTCATCACCCGTAAAGAAAACCGGAGATTGCTGGTTCCAAAAATGCGCCGCAATATATACGTCAGCCACCTTGGTATAGGGTGTGAATGATGTTTCATATTCGGTCGGATTTTCGTAGAAGTGTTTCAGGTCAAATTTACCTTGCTTTCTCTTGACATAGTCTTCCGGATCAAGTCGGGTGTAAACAGCATGCTCATATTCTCTGGTTAAAAAATCATTCGGCAGTACTTCGTGAACTCCCATTCGTTTTACAATCTCTAAGACACCGCTGGCAACCCGGCCACCACCGGTAATCAATATTTTTAGAGCCGGCAATTCCAACGCTTTCAGTTGATGATGGAGATCGCTTAAGTCGCGACACTGCTCAGGCCCCGGGATCGGTAAGTGGCAAAAGCGCTTACCGGCAGCCATAAAAACGTAGTAAGCTCCAACAACTCCAGCCCAAAAACCAAAAGCTACGAGCCTCGACCGATGCTTGTCGACAAAATACTCATAATCTATCAGGGTGATATTTTTTTGAGCCATTAGCTTAAAAAACTCCTGATTATGAGCCTGTTTTTTTGCGACATGCGCAAACATGATGTATGTTTTCCCGTCGATAAGCGCTTCGTTCGCTACCTCCTTTACGCCAATCAGCAAATCACAATGTGAAACATCTTCCACAACCGGAATTCCTATGGCAGCATATTCCTCGTCCTTATGCACTCGCAGTTCACTTGACTGAACCACCAATTCAACATCCGGATAATTTTTCAATATCAACTCAGCTGTTTCCGGCGTTATGGCCACTCTCCTATCCCTCCAACGTCGGGTTTCTCTTAAAATTCCAATCTTCATGCTTCTACTGATTTTCGTTTGCCTAAAGATAACAATTATCATGATTTCAAAAGATCGCAAACTCCTTTTCAGAGTAGCTAAAAAGACATACTTTTTTTGGCGCGGCGGAATTTATTTATTAATTGTACCGACTTATTATGATTGACAAAGGATTAACTACGTTTTAGGCGTATTCGGAAATCTTGACAAAGCATTTCTGAATGGGATCAACCGCCACTCCATGTACAAAGGGCATGACTTCCCGGAACTAGTTTTTATCGCCTAAGTGAAAGTGACACATAATGACGAATTCAGACGACTTGATCTTTCTACCCACGGAGAGGTAGCACGTCAGATCTAATTGGTATTCTCAAAGAGACTCAAGCCCTTATCACGATTTTTGATAAGGGCTTGCTGTTTTTAGGGAAATGCTAAAAAATATTGTACTTTTGCTTGTCCTCAAAATACCGGGGCTGACTGGTTTTGACAGCGGGTAGAAGAGGTGTGTAAGCATGGCGAGCTTGGGTTGTTGGCTCGTTAATCCTAATGATCAAACTTTTAATTGGCGAAAACAATTACGCTCTTGCTGCGTAACCGAATTAACAGTAGGTTAACCGCTTAATCCCGGCACTAGGTGCTGGGACAAGACATCGCCCGGATGCTATTGCTTTGAGGCTATCCGGCCAGGCGGTGCAAAAAATCGAGGCTAGTTGAATGGTTGCTTCGTTCATTCAGCGAAAATTAAGAAGCTAAGGTAGTGGTCGGTGGCCTTGATCCAGCTACTACTCGAAAACCAAGTCAGGGCTAATCATGTAGAAAGCACATTGCTTCCTCGTTTGGACCCGGGTTCGATTCCCGGCAGCTCCACCTTCGCCCTTCATAGCTTCAGCGGAAAAGGGCTTCGCCCAATCCGCTTCAACTACTCGGGCTACGGCGGACACTGTCCACTGATAAAAAAGCCCTCCATTACTATAGCGACGGAGGGCTTTTTTTTAAACACAATACATATTTTCAACTACCAACCTGCTCAAAACAGGAAGGTTTCGGTGAACACAGTCCACCCCAACTGGCAGTTGCTCACTTTTCGAAAAATTAGAAATTTTGGTAGATTTGATAGAACACATTAAATCGACCTTATTATGCACTACGCATATATCCTAGAATGTTCAGACGGTTCATATTACACCGGATGTACAAACAACCTAAAAAGAAGAATTGAAAATCATTCTAAAGGGCAAGTTCATTACACCAGTTACAAATTACCTGTGCAACTTATAACCTATACAGCTTTCGCCGATAAGTACAAAGCTTACGAATTTGAGAAATACCTGAAATCAGGTTCTGAAAAGGTTTTTTTGGGAAAAAGAAATTACTCCAAAGTTTACCCGTTGTCTCTTATATCTATTGCCAGTTTGGTTTGACCTTATTTATTCAGGCAACATTTTTTGTATTTCTTTCCACTCCCACATGGACACGGGTCATTCCTTCCGGCCTGTGGAGCGGAGCTTGCTTGTTTGGGGTAAACTGGATTACTATAATTGGGAAATACAGTTTCTTCGTTACTCCCCGAAGAAGCAAAGCTGTTTAATTCATCATATCTTTCAAATATGTTGGCAAATTCTCTTTTGTAATCATATCGCGGCTTGCGGTCTATATCCTGTTTTATATCTTCAAAAGAACCAGCAATTCCCTCTGATACATATCCCAATTCATAAAGCTGTTCAATTTTATCCAGAAGTTCAACTCCGCGCAATTCAACTGCTTCCCAAATAAGAAATCCGTTGAAGTCGCTGTCTATTATTCCTGAATCAGGATTTGCCGCGATAACTCCACCCATGATTGTACCCAACCAATCGATCACCTCCGTTCTCTGTTCCGGAAAATGATGTGCAAGTTGGGATACGGAATTGATAATCTCCGCACGTGCATAAGTGTCAATATTCGGCCTTAATACAAAGTCCTGTAATTTTCCAAGTTGGTTCTTGCCCGTTTTTAGGAGGATTTCCCAAAAATCCTCTGTTAGCAGGTCAAAGTACCAGAATTGAAGGAAGTCACTATCTTGTTTAAAAGTTTCCAGTATAAAATCCAATGCTTCCTCAGCCTCCAACTCGCCCAAAAGGTAAACAGCATGGCAGCCAAAAAAACTAGCTTCTTCACCTAATCTCCCCTCTTCTTCCAATTTTCGGAAATACGTATACCGCTGAATAATGTCAGTAAGAACTGTTTGTAAATCTTTTATCAAGGTCTCTCTGGGTAGCGAAAGGATTTTTTCCAGCTTTTCTTTTTCAATATTGGAATCATATTGATACAACCATTCGATTTCAGGATGGTTAAAAACCGGGGGTTCATTCGTTTGAACCGATCGATAATTCCCCTGAGCCCCCACTTTTATTTTCGTCTTCTCCTCGTCCTCGAACCGTTTGGCTCCCGCCTCTAACCTTTTATAGAAAAGATGCTTTCGCGCAGATTCGGTATCAGGATGTTCCGGCGCAATGTCTTCCAGAATCTGCAACCGTATTTCCGCCTGGTCAATATGACCAATAGCTGTAAAATAGGTGATCGCCAGCTTCAAAAAGCCGGTTACTTCCGCCAGATGAAACACATCGCGGTCAGGATATAAATTCCTGATTTCCATGGCACTCCCCAATATTCCGGGCACCAGTTCCGGTTTATCATCGTCAATCAGTTGATAAGCTTTGTTCAATAAGCCAAAAAGATAATTGGGGTGTTCGCTTAAAATCCACTCGTTTACCTCAATCGCCTTTTTATGATTTCCAGATGAAGCGTAAGCCGACGACAGGTAATTTTTCAATTGCGGGTTTTGGGGATGACGTTCGATCAACGAAAGCAGTTTGCGAATAACCGTTTTATTCCCTTTTTGTATTTGGGGATAAATTTTTTCCAGTTGCCATTTTAGCGATGGGGTCATGTGGTCTCGATTGTCCTGGAATCGAGGATCGGTCGTTATTCTATAACCTGACATCTCAAATTCTTCGTGCATTTTTTATCTCTTTTTTGTAATTCAAACTCGTTTGGAGTTTCAAACTTAAAAACTTCTACAAAATATGAAACGAGCATGTAAAAATATTTACACACAGGAGAATGATTATTGACAGCTTCATGCGTTGGTGCACTACATTAAAAAACCACGGTGGAGTACGGAAATTATACGAACTTATATCATAAGAAATATTCTTCCGGAAGGAATGACAATGAAGCATTCTCAACCAATCACTCATTTCTTTTTCTTATACTCCCCTCCCGGTTCCGCAGCCATCCCCAACACACCAGATTTTACAGACAAATCATTCATCACCTGATCTGCCGGGGTCTTGGCGAAGGCTGACCGCAAAGGACTCTTCATCCAATCTTCCCGGGTGCTTTGGCTGCTTTGTATTTCCTGCTCCAGTTGGTCGCATAAGCCCATTAAGTTGTTTACTTTTTCGACGATGGCTTTTAATCCGCTAAGCGGTTAAAAGAAACTCTCTTCATCGATGGTTTCGCCATCACTTAGTATATCGTTTACTTCTTCTATATCCAGGTAGTCGGGGTCATCGTTACCCAGCCATTCCTTCTCGTCGGCACTTAATTTGTTCGTTGCCCGTAAGCTAACACCGAGTAGCAAACCAAGCGCCCCTGTTAATGTTGTACCCATGCTAGTTAAGCCTTTGGACATACGAGTTGAATTTTTAGGCGAACGAGTTAAGTTTTCAGGCATACTAGTTAAGTTTTGAGGCAGGCAAGTAAGCCATGATCCCATCCGAGTTCAACAGGGAAGCCAAAAACCCTACTCGCCCACTCCATATTACTTACTCGGATAGCTCACATCTTCACTCGGAAACGAAAAAAACCTACTTGTGAGGCAGGTTTTCCAGTTGTCAGGCTTCTTCCGGGACATCGGACGCTGAGCTCTTTTTACTGTTGCGTTTTCTCCAGAAATCACTTTGGTAACCTTTCAGGCGGTTCGGTTTTTTCCAGAACAGGTACTTGCCACAGGCGCGCACTTCGTCCATCAACTCCTTGAGATAGGTGTAAGCCCGGTCGCGCAGTACTTTTGAGTCGTTGTTACTTGCCTTGTCGCCATTGGACGCAGCCAGCAGGTCGCCCATTTCAGACGACAAGGTGGTTGCGGTATCCAACCTGGTGGCATCAAAATTAATCGCATTCAACAAGGGAAGGTTTTCACGGCCCAATACAGCCAGGTCGTTTAGGTCCTGAACCATATCGGCATTTCCCGCGCCATCGGCAATCTCGGCCACCCGTCCCAATAGTTTTTCATCCGTGCGGAAGGCGTAACGGTAAGTATGCAACAGTTCATCGCGCAAATCATAGGCGGCAGGCGACTCTTCGTTCCATTGCCGTTGAGCATCTTTCACCGACCGGCGGTCTTTCACCCACAACGATTGGGCTTCGCGACACGCCCCTGCACGGGCATTCAGATCATTAATTTTTTGAGCATTTATCCCTGCATTTTTCAGTAAAGGGAGGTCGTCCTTACTCCAGTGCACGAGGTTCTCTGCTTCTTGTACAAATACATCAACGGGGATGTTGGGTTCCAAAACCTGATCAGTAGGAATGGCAAGGATCGCGTCCATGCAGCTTGCCAAATTTTCTGCATTACTCATAATCTTATTTGTTTAAAGGTTAAAAATTAAATTGATCATAAGTTACTGAAACCAATTGTTCAATACACATCATATTGAAACAATTTGATGAACGGCGCATTTTAGGGCCTGAAACGGCACTGTGGGACTATGAAGGGCACTTTAAGCCTTCAAACAACACCTGAATTGAAGACGAAGAATTCGGAGCCGATAAATCATATTTCAGAATATAATTGACTTCCTCGGGGATGATTCGATTGATGGTATCACACACACACTCAAACAAAAACTCGGTTTGCTGAGTGGCATCAAAATACCGGTAATAATCAATGGTCTCATTTAAAACCCGAACATTATGATCCGGTGTTATATCCCAATCAAGATGGATCTTGTTGTTTTTCGTTATTCACCGCTGCAGTCTTCTTTTGATATCGTTTTTCTGCCCGGTTAGCCAGGCGTACTAAAATGAAAGCAAATACCGTAAAAATGAGAAGCACAGGGATTACAAAGTCAAGTTGAGTGACAAAAACATCCCAACTCATGGGATCATCCGGTTTATTTTCGGGAATTGCTGAACCCAAAAGCATCAGCCCTACAAAAGATAAACTCATATAAAAGAGCGTATGCAGAACCCAGCCCAAACCAGTATGAGGGAAATAAGCTAACAGCATTCGTTGCAAAAAGGAATGTCGCATTTCATCTCCATCGGCTGCCGATTTTTTAGTTCCAAATTCTTCCTTCTCTATAACAAGCTCATCAAAATGCCTGGCGACATCGTTTTTCAACCGATCAAAACGCTCATCTGTCGAAACTTCCCGCTGTGCTTTTAACCACATTTGCCAAAACTCGATTTGCGCTTTGGCTTTTTGTAAGCCTCTGCGATTAGCTGCTTCATTCGACCGGTCGTTAATCCACTTCGTAACAATAGGAATGGAACCCAATACTGGAGCAACCAGTGCCGCTATTTCTGTTATTTCCATACATTCTAATCTTAAGTTAGCAGGTGAGAGTCTAAAACACATCGATTAATCATATTTTAAGACATCTTACTCTTCTAATTAAAATTAAACAAAATTAGATTCTTTCACAATAGGCACCTAACGATATAGTTTATCGGTATTATGGCGGTTAAGTCGATCGCAAAAAGTATTGATCTTTTCTGGTCGACTTAACAGGCATCAGTTGAGCCTTGTTTAATATTGAATTTGGCACTGTATTTGAGAGTTAGAGCAAAAACACAAAACACGATGAAAAGCAATCGTAACTATTCCATTCTCTGGTTGATGATTTTGATCCTGAGCTCGTGCAGTGCTCCAAAAAACATTATCAAACTCGAGCCTCAACATGAAGATATCAAATGGCTTTTTGGACAATCATTTGCTGTTGATTCACTCTACGGGATTATCTACGAAGTTGGATTTGACCGTACTGTAAATGATGAATACTGGTTCGACTTTCACGTCATCAACCGATCCAATATGCCAATATTGATTGATCCTGTTAACTTCTCGTACATGGCCTACGATACACTCATGAATAAACAACTCGTGGAACCAATGAGCGCCATCGACCCGGAAGAAGAAATCATGGGAATAGACAAAAGCTTATCGGTTAACGAGGCTCGTTCGAAAAACCAACTGGGATTGAGTTTAATTGCTGCAGGTATCGATATTGCAACAGAAGTTGCAGTAATAAGTGATGATAATCCTCGAAATGATCACTGGCGAACTCACCTCTTTGAAACCACCCAGATTGAGGGTGTCGAAAATGAAATTGAAACTCAAAATTTAAATATGCTTCGCGAAGATTGGGTAAGCAGTACGGTTCGAAAAACGACACTTGAGAGTAATTATTCGATGCAGGGAAAAGTTTTTTTTAAGTCAGTACCGAGTGCTCAATTTATAAAACTGATCTTACCTGTGGATGACGATCAGATTGAAATGCTTTTTAAGCAAGAGCAATACGCTCCGTATTAAGAATACCCAATTCCAGCTACCCCCTTTGTATTTAAGACTTCCCCAAATAGCTATTTAAACTTTTTCTAAATAACTTTTGTTTTTAAATAAAAATACATAGGTTTGCATCTCTATCGAAGACAAAAATGGATAACCAAGTAACATATCAGCAAAATTCTACAGCTCTTTTTATCGGTGCTGCTGAAATGTCTATGTCCATGTCATGCGCAGTTATGTGCATGCGATAGCCTTCATTCAGTATTGTCGTTAGTACGGATTGAAGGCACCCCACAATTTCACTCATCACATTACAACCTTTTCGTTTAACTTAATTGAAGATTTATGTCTATACATGTCGTAAGGCTTGGAGGAAACAATATCAGTAAGCCTGAAATTATTCAATCGTTTTTATCGATTGTAACAAAAGCTGAATACCAGCAGATCGTTGTTATATCGGCTTCGGAAAGAATTCAACACGTATTAATTTCAGCTCTCGACTTACTAAGTGCTTCATCAAAAAAACATGCTGAAGTAATTGCAGACTTGCATCAGGAAGCTAAGCAAATTGTCCAACTTTATCGGTTCACAAAAATTAATTCATTTGAGGATTCACTAAGCCTTCTTCAACCGCTTTTACAGGGGATTGAATACACCGGAGATTATTCGTTATCACTGAAAGACCACGTGCTGAGTTATGCTGAAATACTAACAACTGCTCTCCTTCAGGATATTTTAATTCAACATGGTCAAACATCCGATTTCATATTACCTCACCAACTCGGACTAATTGCAAGCAATGAATACGGCAATGCATCCATACATAAAGAAGCATCAAGCAAAAAGATTAAAAGTCATAACTGGGGCAAACTTTCCCTTGTTCCGGGATCCTATGGCATAACCACGGCTGGCAAAATAGCTCGACTGGGAGAGCGGGCAGCCGATTATACCGCCGCTGCAATAGCTTCAATTTTACAAGTTGAGCAATTGGAATTGTGGGAAATCAGTAAATCATTCAAAACCGCTGATGATGCCATCATTCGAGATGCTAAATACATTGAAAATCTGACTTATGCTGAAGCTTCAGAGTTAGCCTATTTTCAGCACTCTTCCATTCATCCACGAATTGTAGAACCGCTAACCGAGCAACACATCCCAATCAAAATCTATGAGTTGTTCCAAGGAAAAAAACAACTGAAAACGACAATCAATTCCTCCAATACCAACAAAAACAAAACAATAAAAAGTGTCGCTCACAGTGATGACATCGCCATTTTTAAGCTGAATGGTCCGGGGGTTGGTTTTAAGCCTGGTATTCTATCCATTGTTACATCGGCTTTTGCCAAGCACCAAATCAACATCCGATCGGTTATCACAGCGCAAACCAGCATTAATATCATTATCAACAAATCTGATGCTGTTAAAGCCGAAGCGATAAGTCAACAATTAGAGCTACCATCAGTTAGCCAAGCAGAAGTGGTTTCGAACATTTCCCTTATCGCCATTGTTGGTCATGGCATGCAAACAAACCATGGTATTTCCGCTCAATTGTTTTCAGCTGTAGCAAAACACAAAATCAATGTATTGATAAGCGGTTCGGGCGCATCTGACCTTGTCAGCTACCTGGTTGTTGATGAACAGGATAAAATAAAAGCGATACACGAGATTCACAAAATATTTTTTAATAATTAACCACAAAAATTAGTACAATGACTACCGAAAAATTAAAATTCGAAACGCTGCAGCTTCATGCAGGGCAAGAGCCAGACCCAACGACAGGATCGCGTGCAGTTCCAATTCACCAAACCACGTCGTACGTGTTTAATGATTCTGACCATGCAGCTAATCTTTTTGCACTGAAAGAGTTTGGAAATATCTACACACGCATCATGAATCCGACATCTGATGTGTTTGAACAACGCGTAGCAGCCCTTGAAGGCGGTGCGGCAGCATTAGCGGTAGCTTCCGGTCATGCAGCACAGTTTCTGGTTTTCAACACACTGCTTGAAATGGGCGATAACTTTGTAAGTTCTCCCTACTTATATGGAGGCTCATACAATCAGTTTACCGTTTCATTTAAACGTCACGGAATTGACGCTCGCCTGACGAAAGATCTGGAACCAGCTTCATTTGAAAAGTTGATTGATGACAAAACCAAAGCAATTTATCTGGAAACGATTGGCAACCCGGCCTTTGTAATTCCTGACTTCGATGCCATAGCCGAAATTGCTAAAAAATATGACATCCCTTTGATTGTGGATAATACATTTGCCGGAGCCGGTTATTTGTTCCGCCCCATCGAGCATGGAGCCAACATCGTTGTAGAGTCGGCAACGAAATGGATCGGCGGACATGGAACAAGTATTGGCGGTGTGATTGTTGATGCCGGAAACTACAACTGGGGCAACGGAAAATTTCCCGGGTTCACCGAGCCTTCACCGGGCTACCATGGACTAAAATATTGGGACGTCTTCAATTTCGATGGACCATTTGGCAATATAGCGTTCATCATAAAAGCGCGTGTTGAAGGATTGCGTGATTTTGGACCGGCAATTAGTCCTTTTAACTCTTTCCTATTGCTACAAGGATTGGAAACTTTATCTTTGCGCCTTGAAAGACATGTTGAGAATGCAAAAGCGCTGGCTGAATGGCTCGAAAACCACCCAACGGTTGAAAGTGTAAACTACCCCGGACTGAAAAGTAGTCCTTCGTATGAACTGGCACAGAAATACCTGCCGAAGGGAGCTGGGAGTATGCTTTCATTCCTTGTAAAAGGAACAGAAGAAGAAGCCAAAAAGGTAGTAGAAAGCTTAAAGTTGGTAAGCCACCTGGCGAATGTGGGTGATGCGAAAACTTTGATTATTCAACCCGCGGCAACAACGCACCAGCAGTTATCAGCAGAAGCACAGTTAGCTGCAGGAGTTTATCCGGCACAGCTTCGTGTTTCAGTTGGGCTAGAACATATTGACGATATTAAAGCCGACTTTGAGCAGGCTTTAAACCAAATAGGTTAACAAATAGCTTCCGGATGCTCAGAACTGACATCCGGAAGACTTTTTAAAACAAAGAAAAATGCCATTAAATATTCCAGATCAATTACCGGCAATTGAGTTGCTTCAAAAGGAAAACATCTTTGTCATTGACAAAACCAAAGCATCTCATCAGGATATTCGCCCATTGAGAATTGTCATCTTAAACCTGATGCCATTAAAAATCTCAACGGAAACCGATTTATTGCGTTTATTGTCGAATACTCCGTTACAGGTTGAAATTGATTTTTTGAAAATCAAAGGTCATCGACATAAAAATACTTCAGCAGAACACATGCGGGCTTTTTATACCACTTTTGATAAAATCAAGAAGAACAAATATGATGGCATGATTATTACCGGAGCACCAGTTGAGCAGCTTCCTTTTGAGGAAGTGACCTACTGGAATGAGATGAAAGAAATTATGGATTGGTCAGTCCACAACGTGACCTCTTCCCTATTCATTTGTTGGGGATCGCAAGCCAGTTTGTATCATTTCTACGGCATTCCCAAATATGATTTAGAAAAGAAAACATTTGGGGTGTTTAAACATCGACCTTCTGATAATAAGATTCCGATTTTCAGAGGTTTTGATGATGAGTATTTTGTACCACACTCACGACATACCGAAATTAGAAAAGAGGATATTGACAAAGTTCCTGAGCTGGAAGTCATCTCCACTTCAGAAGAATCGGGTGTGAATATGGTAATAGCCAAAAACGGACGCCAATTGTTCATTACAGGGCATTCTGAGTATTCCAGAGAAACCTTGAGTAATGAATATCACCGCGATTTGAAGAAAAAACTTCCCATTGAAGTTCCTAAAAATTATTTCCCTAATGATGATCCTTCACAAAAGCCGATCATGAAATGGCGATCTGCAGCCAACTTACTGTTTTCCAATTGGCTCAACTATTACGTTTATCAGTTAACGCCTTACGATCTGGAAGATATTCGATAATCACCGTATTGGTAATTTTATGGTTCTTGAAAATTCATTAATTTTAAGCGAACCAAAAATTCAATGCGATGACAGAAAAGAAAAAAATAGCCCTTGTCCTTTCCGGCAATGGCGTATACGACGGATCAGAAATTCATGAGACAACATTAACCATGCTTGCTATTGCGCAACAAGGAGCCAGCTACGAAATCTTCGCTCCCAACATTGAGCAAGCTCATGTAATTAACCATCTCACCGGAGAGGAAATGCCTGAAAAACGAAATGTTTTGGTGGAATCAGCTAGAATTGCCCGTGGCAAAATCGCAGATTTAAATACCTACAAAGCTGAAAATTTTGATGCTTTGGTGATTCCCGGAGGATTTGGAGCGGCTAAAAATCTATGCACTTTTGCGTTTGATGGCCCGGACTGTACCGTAAATTCTGATATTGAAAAAGCAGTGCTTGATACTGTTGATGCCGGCAAGCCAATTGGCGCTATTTGTATTGCCCCTGCTGTGATAACCAAAATATTGAAAGATGTGGAAGTGACTATCGGTAATGATTCGGGAACGGCTGGAGCCATTGAAAAAATGGGAGGCAAGCATACAAATACAACTCACGGCGAGGTGGTATACGACGAAAAACACAAGGTTTTCACAACACCATGCTACATGTTGGATGCAAATATTGAGCAAATTGCAACAGGTGCAAATAATGTAATCAAAGCAATTTTGAAAACCATCTGACAGAAAAGAAATTGAGAATAGTGATGAGCTGCAACAGAAGAAACATGCAGCTCATTTTTTATTGATTTGCAATAATTTTAAATTCAGTTCGGCGGTTTTTTGCTCTCCCCTCTTTGCTTTCATTACTCTCAATAGGCATTGAAAATCCGTATCCTTTAAAAGTCAATCGATCCTGACTAACGTTACTTTCAACAAGATAATCAAACACTGCTTTTGCTCGTTTTTCCGAAAGCACCTGGTTCATTTCTTCTCCTCCTACATGGTCAGTATGTCCCCCAATTTCAATTTTAACCTGTGGATTATTTTTCAAAAAAACGATTAACTTCTCCAGTTCAGACTTAGACTGTGGAAGTAAATTGTATTTACCCGTTTCGAAAAAAATATTCCGAAGAACAGCAGTGTTTCCAATCTTAATTGCGCTAAGCGGAATACTCAGTTTAATTGGATTGTCCGCTTTTCGAACTTGTTTAAGAGCAAAATTCTCGGAGTGAAAAAGATACCCGGTTCTCGAAACGTTGAAGGCATATTCTTTTCCCAGTGGCAGGCACATTAAGAATTCACCCCGTTCCCAACAAGATTCAGCTTTTGCAACAACTTGATTATTGTCCAGATTAATCAGCTCAATCTGCGCACATAACGGACGTTCACTCTCCTTATCATAGACTTTCCCCTGAACATAGGAAACGGGTGTAGGGCGCACATTCTCTGCCAGCTCAAATTGATATAGATCTAAGCCTTCCGATCCGGGCCGATCGGATGAAAAATAGGCCGTTTCACCGGCTGCATTTACAATTAGCCCCTGCTCGTCTTTATGGGTATTGATCGGATAGCCCATATTCTCCGGAGTCTTCCAGGTTGAATCTCCCATCAAACGGGAATAAAAAACATCAGAGCCACCAAGCCCAGGATGCGTGTCAGACGAAAAGTACAGCGTCCGCCCATCAGCATGAATGAAAGGTGAGGTTTCGTTACCCGACGTATTTATTGAATCGCCCAAATTTTCAGGTTCACTCCAGCGGGGATCTCCCGAAGTGTAAAAACCATTGAGCCGGCAACGCCAGATATCCATTCCACCTTTTCCCCCCTTCCGATTACTGGCAAAATAAAGATACTCACCATTTGCCGAGATCGACGGCTGAGATTCCCAGGAAGCCGTATTTACCGGAAATCCGGCATTTTGAGGTTTTGACCAAATAGCTCCTTTGTTTCTGGAATAATAAATATCGCAACTTCCATACCCGTCATTTTGTGTACAAGCGGTAAAAAATAATAATTTACCGTCGGCCGAAATACTTTGAGCCCCTTCATTATAAACCGTATTTATGGATGTCATCGGTCGAGACTTCTGCCATACTCCATTCTGCTGACTGGCAACATAAAAGTCCTCCTGAAATCGCTGATTTGCAAGACTACCGTTTCCTGTAGGAGTTAAGCGAGTATAAACAATCGTTTTACCATCTACAGTCAGACTCGGCCAATATTCGTCATAACGGGAGTTAATTTCGGACCCCATGTTAATGGCATCGACAACAGTCGCATGACTTAACAAGGTAACTGCATATCGGCAAAGCTTCACTTTTTCCGTTGCTTTGGTATAGAAGGGGTGATCTTCCGTTGCTTTTTCGATAAAACGACGATAGGCATCTAACGCTAGCTGGTACTTTCCCATGCGATAATATGTATTCCCTAACACGTAATTTATTTTGTCGGCATGGCTTGAATCTATTTTTAAAGCCCTTTCAAGATAAACCACTTGCAGGCTATCTTCTCTGATTTCGTTGTAAACGTCAGCCAAAAGCAACGCCGCCTCAACAAACGCCGGATCTTCATCCAAAGCCTGCTCCAGCTGACTAATTGCATCCAGATTATCTTTCGCCTGATAAAAAAGAATAGCTTTTTGAAAATGCTTTTGGGCTCCTTTATCCTTTGTCGATAATTCTTGGGCAGAAAGGGTAAAAGCCAAAAAAAATGCCAATATTGAAGTTAGTAATTTCATAAATCTGCTTTATTAACGTCCATTTTCACGAATCATTTTATAAATGGAATTAAAAAACAGAAAGTCTTGCCGTGAAAGTACAAATTATGTCTTTTATGTACAATATAAATTTGAAATAAGAATGATAGAATGATCAAAAAAAAGCTAAAGTATTGTATTTAGATTTGATCATCACTCTTGAAAAGCCTTAAAATAACTATTTTTGAGGGTTTCAAATTGAACGATGTGACAAAAAACAGAAAGATATTCCATTTCAATCCAACTTGTGAAATTGCCATCGCAAACCAATCACCTTATTACAATGCGCCTGAATTATTGGCTAATTTTGAGGAAGAACTGGCCACTCTGATGGTCTTTTTTGCGAATAGCGGCGACCATGTTCTTAAAGAAATGGGTGTTGACGAAAACTTCAGAAAGACATTAGATCTATTGGGACTTTCGGAAGTGAAACTGACCTCCAAAAAGAACTCTTTAGAGCTATTGCACAATGAAGCTGTTGAACTCGCTCCCTGGGGCTGGAGTCCGGCTGAAGTCAATTATTTATCTGCATACAATCAAATAAAGGAGCAAAAAGTATACACCAAAAAAACTATAAACAGTGACCTTTTCGAGCGAAAACACGCGATCCGGTTTTTAACTCAAATAACCGAAGAATATCCAAATTCTCTCTTCCCGGACAAGCATCAACAGCCACAAATACTCCGTTCGGTAGAAGAAGTCGAAAGCTTTCTGCTACAGAAGCAACAAATCGTATTAAAATCGCCATTAAGTTCGAGTGGCAGAGGATTGCAAGTGATTCGAAAAAATCAGCTGAATACTTCTAATATCCAGTGGATCAACACAAACTTAAAACAGCAAAAATACCTGGTTGGAGAACCTCTTTTTGATAAGCTGGCAGACTTATCATTTCAATTTGAGATCAAGAGTGAGACCGAAGTTTTTTTTCATGGGATAAGTCAATTTAGAACCAACAAAAATGGTCAATATCTAGGTCATTATTTAAACCCTTCGCCGGATACACTTAGCGAATACGTTAGTGCCGGACTCTTAACCGAATTGACAAAGCAATTACTCAACGGACTTCGCGATAATCTATTCTCAAAGCATTACAGAGGTTTTTTGGGAATAGATGCTTTGATTTTTCTGGATGAAAAGCAGGTGAAAATTCACCCCTGTCTCGAAATAAATCCAAGATGCAATATGGGGATCTTAAGCAAACGGATAGAACAAAGGATTCATCCTGAAAGTTGCGGTCAATTTGAGATCTATTATAATCCCCAACAAAACTTTTTGGACTTTACAAAGCTCGAAACAAAAAAAAATCCTCCTGAAACAGAGGATCAACTTTTAAGAAAAGGCTTTGTCGCTTTAACAGCGCCTTCAAAAAACAGCAAATTTGGAGCTTATATTCGTCTATTTTAAATAACGATAAAGCATTTCAGTTAAAAGATTGAGGCGGATTGGTTTCGATAAAAACTCATCACACCCAGCTTTCAGACTACGTTCTTCTTCACCGGACAACACAAATGCGCTTTGAGCAATAATCGGCACCTCCGGACGGATAGATTTCATAATTTTGGTTGCCTCAAAGCCATCCATTTCCGGCATATTTAAATCCATTAATACCAGATCAATATGTTTATTACCACGAAAGATAGAGACAGCTTCAACACCGGTAGTAGCCGAAATAAATTGAATACTCAGCTTCTGCAGTGCAGCTTTAAAATAGATTGTACTTGTATTGTTATCTTCAACAACGAGTACTGTTTTCGATGAAAGATCGGGTGATTCAGCAGCCATAGTCTCCTTTTTTACCTTGAAGATAAAACAAAAACAATGAATTATACCACATTCTTCTGAATAACATCTTGCAGGTCGTCAGGTTTAAATGGCTTGCCCAGGTGAGCATTCATTCCTGAGTCCAAAAAACGTTTAATATCGTCTTTATACATATTGGCGGTTAGCGCTATAATCGGAATCGGATGTTGCTCATTTCTCTCTTGCTCTATTTTTCGAATCGCCTTTGTTGCTTCCATGCCATCCATGCCGGGCATTTGAATATCCATCAAGATAAAATCGAATTGTTTTTTGGCAAACATTTCTACTGCCACAACCCCATTATGCGCTAATTCAACATGGTGTCCGAGTTTTTTAATATTTAGCATCGCCACTTTCTGGTTTATAGCATTATCCTCAGCTAATAAAATACTCAAGACAATTTTATCACTCTTTTCATGAGAAACTTCAATCTGGTCTAAATCGTCTTTAATGGAAATTTCCTTTGGAATATCAAGAACAGCAGTAAACCAAAAAGTTGAACCATTTCCTTCATCGCTGGTTACCCCAATTTCGCCTCCCATAAGACCTGATAATCGTTTTGAAATTGCCAAGCCCAGACCGGTACCACCAAATTTGCGTGTTGTACTGGTATCAGCCTGAGAAAATGATTTGAATAGCTTTGTCTGATTCTCCTCAGAAATACCAATCCCTGAATCTATAACTTCAAAACGCAACCTGTTTTTATCACCTAAATTTCTATCAAGTTTTACTTTTATTTTCACAAAGCCTGCCTCAGTAAACTTAATCGCATTATTGGTTAGATTGATTAAAATTTGCTTTAAGCGAAGTGGATCTCCGAGGATCATTTTAGGAACATTCTCTTCTATTTCAACGATTAGCTCAAGACCTTTCTGTTCAGCTTTATAATTTAAGAGCTTTTTAACCTCATTGATTTCTCGCTCGAGTTTAAAAGTGATCCTTTCAAAGGTAATTTGACCAGCCTCTATTTTCGAGAAATCGAGGATATCGTTGATGATCATCAATAACGTCTCGCTCGAGATATCGACAATTTCAACGTATTCTTTTTGTTGTTCATCAAGCTCGGTACCTTTCAAAATATCTATCATCCCCACAATTCCATTTAACGGAGTTCTAATTTCGTGGGACATATTGGCTAAAAACATCGCCTTTTCTTTAGCAGCCTGTTCGGCTTCTTCTTTTGCTTCTTTTAGCTCCCTTTGAGTTTGCGACAAGGTCAGATGAAGATTTACTCTGGCTAAAAGCTCTTGTTCGCTAAAGGGCTTCAAGATATAATCAACAGCTCCCAATTCAAATCCCGTAACTAAGCTGTCATTATCGCGTTGCCCTGTTAAAAAGATGATTGGAGTACCACTATTCACGCTTTCGTTTTTTATCTCACGACAAACTTCGAAGCCGTCAATATCCGGAAGTATTATATCTAAAAGAATAAGATCGAATCGATTAGCTTTAGCTTTTGAAATAGCCGACTTACCATTCTTAGCTGCAACAATCTGATAATTGCGTTTAGCCAGTATTGACTTCATCAAGTCAATATTAATTGGCATATCCTCAACAATCAAAATTCTGGGTACGTTTTTAGTTGATCCCATATCTAGTTAGGCAAAATTATTGATCCAGTTTATTATCTGTAACGGATCCCCCACAAATTCGGCTGCACCAAGCTGTATTGCTTCTTTGGGCATCCCAAAAACTACGGATGATTCTTCGTTTTGAGCAATGCAGACCGCTCCTTTCTCTTTAAGTTCAAGTAAACCCCTTGCTCCATCCTTCCCCATTCCGGTTAAGAGCACCCCCATGAATCTACCTTTTATGCGAGTTAGTGATTCGAACAGCACATCGACAGATGGTCTGTGTCGGTTAACTAGCTCTCCATTAACAAGCTCACAAACATAATCATTAGCCCGCTCTTTAACAACTAAATGAAAGTCTCCATTTGCAATGTATACATGACCAATTTTCAAAATCTCACTTTGTTCTGCCTCCTTCACAGTTAGGTCAGAGTCCTGATTTAACCGTTTTGCAAAGGCTCTCGTAAACTCACCAGGCATGTGCTGAACAATAACAATCGGTGGCAAATCGTTTCGAAGATGTTGAATAATATCTGAAATTAACTCAACACCCCCTGTAGAAGCACCAATAGCAATAATTTTATTTCGCTGACTTTTCGTCGAAACTGATCTCTCACTAGTAGACACAACTTCATTCAGATTCCCGCTGGGAAAAATCGACATATATCCGCTCTTTTGCTTTGCGGCAGCGATTACTGCATCTCCAATCCTGATCTGATATTCTTCAACTTCCTTTTTACTGGTTAATCGGGGCTTATTGATTACTTCGGATGCACCAAGCTCCAGCGCCTTGATAGCTACATCAGATCGATCTTCAGTGAGCGATGAAATAACAACCACTGGTATCG
Organism: Sunxiuqinia sp.; assembly: GCF_055140945.1. Taxonomy (NCBI): domain Bacteria; kingdom Pseudomonadati; phylum Bacteroidota; class Bacteroidia; order Marinilabiliales; family Prolixibacteraceae; genus Sunxiuqinia; species Sunxiuqinia sp. The sequence continues at coordinate 56,610 of NZ_JBSQYS010000020.1, read as the reverse complement.
GGTGCTGTCTCATTAACTTTTTAAGAAATGTGAGACCATTCATCCGAGGCATTTCAATGTCCAGAGTGATCACATCAGGAACCTCGTTTGCAATTTTTTTTGCAGCAATATACGGATCAGAGGCTATACCAATAATCTCAAAACGTGCATTCTTCTTCAAAATATCCTGAAGGACTTTCTGCACCATGACAGAATCCTCTATTATCAAGATTTTTATCTTTCTTTCATTCATTATCGTTCCTATCGCTTGTTTAGGTACTTCTGTAGCACCTTTCCTGTCGACGTGTCAAAAAGTATTTTTCTTCCTCTATTTCCTCCGGTGCTTGATGCTACCATTGGTATATTGTATTCATTCAGTAACCGAAGAGCAACCGATAAATTTCGTTCGCCCGTTCGAAAATGCGAATCCCCTTCAACCAATACCATAGCTCCTCCAAATACTTTAGCAATTAAGTTCTCCTTTCTGGCACCTATTCTCACTAATTCTTCTATTAATTTAGGTATCGCAACATTGCCAAACCGTGGGCTCTCTAGTCCTTCACCATTCCAAAGCGGTAGCATAAAATGATTTATTCCACCAATTTTCAGATCTGTGTCAAACATGCAGACAGAAACGCACGATCCCAAAACGGTATTCACCATCAGAGGTTCTTCCGATACAATCATTTTTGATTGATGCAAATAATATGTTCTAAGGTCTACCAACATTAAAAGCTTTCTTCGGGATCTATCAGAAATTGGTCCAACTCTTCCCAATCATCATCTTTATCGAGTTCTTTGATTGAGATTTCAAAGCAAGTGCCTTGATGTCCGTTGTCAGATAATTCAATTTTTCCTTCTAACAAGTTTAGATATGCACTTACAATTGAAAGCCCTAAGCCATGTCCTGTATTAATTGAATTTATGCGTTCATCCAGCTGTTTGAAACGATCGAAAATAAATTGCTTTTCTTCTCCATTGATCCCCTTTCCTGAATCGCAAATCTTACAAAAAAGCTCATTTTTCACCTTCTTTACATGTATTGAAATGACTCCGTTCTCAAAACTGTATTTAATTGCATTATGCAGAAGATTTTTCACAATCAACTCGAACTTCGCCTCATCAGTAACAAACGATGTTAATTCATTATTCTGATCTTGTATCCTTAGTTCTATTTTAATGCGCTTCTGATCAGATTGCTTTTGAAAAAACTGGATCGCCTTATGAAATAAGCTCTCCATGTTTACCGAAACCGGTTTTAAATTATCCAACCCAGCCTCGACCTCCGCTGCTGCAAAAATATTTTTTAACTGAAAGTCGAGATGAAAAGCTTCGGAGTATATCATTGATGCCATATTCTTTGCATCAGTCATCTGGTTTTCTTTCAATTGCTGAATATTTTCGGCCAATGCTGTAATACTTGAAAACGGATTGACAATTTCATTGGCGATATTGCTTATAAAGTGTCCTTTAAGTGCTTCTGCATCGTGTAGTTTTTTATTGACACGATACAGCTTAGTCGAAAGTTCATCGACCCGATTCAACAGCGCCCGACATTGTTCCTGTAATTTTTCATTTGCTTGTTCTGTCATAATATCGTCTTTTGATACACACTCGGAGCTACTGAATCAATTGGCAAGCCGCGGTTAATTAGCGACTCTGAATGGCCAATAAATAAAAAGCCTCCGGGTTGTAACTGTTTGATTACCTTCCGTAAAATTGCTGTTTGCGTCTTGGTTTCAAAATAAATCAATGTATTTCGCAAGAAGATAATCTGGAACCGAGACTTCAATCCATATTCATCATCCATCAAGTTACCATAACAGAAGTCAACTCGTGAACGAAGAGCATTTACTATTTTAATCTTTGGGATCGTTTGATCCTTACTTTTCAGAAGATATCTTTTTCGAAATTCCACTGGAATCTGTTCTGACTCACAGAAAGGGTAGACGCCTTTTTGAGCATATTGTATTATTTGTCGTGAAACATCGGTGCCAAGAATATGAAAATCGAATCCCGGCAAATACTTTTTTTCAAAATCATCAAGAATCATCGCCAGCGTAAAAGCCTCATGCCCCTTGGAGCATCCAGCACTCCAACAATTTAGAAATGGCTCTTCCAAATTGATCATCGATATTAATTGTGGTAAAATATCCTTCTTGAGCAATTCAAAATGCTCATTTTCTCTAAAAAACTCTGTTTTATTGGTTGATACCAGATCGATCATCTCACCCAACTCCTGCTTGGTGTGTTCCGGATTAAGAACAAAATCACGATAATCAGAGAAGCTGGCATATCCCAATCCTCTGAGTCTGCCTTGAAGCCGAGCCTGAAACATAATCCGCTTCTCCATCGGAAGTTTGATGCCATACTTTTCAGTAAGCATTTTACTTAGGATAGAGAAATCTTGTTCTGATATTTCGGCAAATTTAACACTCATTCGCTCTAAAATTTCTCAAACTCATCATCTTCTTCATCACCCAAATCCAAGAGAAACCCTTTGGTTTCTTTTTTATGCTTTTCGTCTGCGGCTTTCAATTCCGGAGTATTTGTTTGCTTTCTCTTCTTTCTTCTGCCATTCTCCTCCATTACAACTTTGAAAAAAGATACTATTTCCTGTAGATTTTCAGCCTGACTCGACATTTCTACCGCATTGGTCGCTAATTGCTCCGACGCAGCTGCATTTTGTTGAGTTACCTGATTTAACTGTTGAACGGCCGAATTAATCTGATCAGCACCTCCACTTTGCTGAACACTGGCAACTGCGATTTCCTGGATCAGTTTTGATGTTTTATTAACTTCAGGAACAATATGAGCCATGAGTTGTCCAACTTCACTTGCATAAACGACCCCTGATTTTGTAAGAACATTAATTTCCTGTGCGGCTATTTTACTGCGCTCGGCTAATTTCCCAACTTCAGCAGCAACAACTCCAAAACCACGTCCGTGTTCTCCTGCCCTCGCAGCCTCAACAGATGCATTTAAGGCCAAAATATTTGTTTGGAAAGCAATATCTCCAATGATGGATATCTTATCTGCAATCTCCTGAATCGCCAACACCGTTTTATCTACCTTTTCTTTGCTATCCACAATATGCGACTCTACTGTAGATGAGATAATCGCAGTGTCTTTCGCATTTTGGGTATTTTGCTGGATATTAGCTGCCATTTCCTGTACCGAAGAAGAAATCTCTTCAGCCGAAGAAGCTTGTTCAGACGATCCTTGTGACACATGCTGCGAGGTAGAGCTTAACTCCATACTCGCTGACGCCATATTGTCTGCAGCCATGGTAACACCTGTAATAATATCCCTGATTTGCGATCCCATTGTCTTCAGATTTTCCAGCAATTCTCCAATTTCATCAGACTGATTCACGTCCAGATCATTAGTAAAATCACCACTTGCCATTTGCTTCGCAAACTCAATTCCTCTATAAATTGGCTTTGAAATCAACCGAGCCATAAAAATCGCCAATAGAATTGCAACGACAACTGCAACAAGCAGCACTATAAGATTGAATGTCATCGATTGAGCTATCGTTCCCGACAATCTCTCCGAAGTTTGTATTGAGTGTTCAACACCAGTTTCTCTCAAACGCTCTGAATTATCAACCAGTTCTTTTGAAAGCTGCTGATGTTCGTTTGAATATTTTTGGAGAAGATCAATTTTCTCTTGCAATGAATTTAATGAAGTCCGGTAGGCAATCAACTCCTTCTCAATCTCAGCAACTAATTGTTTCTCCTTTGCTTGCTGTGCCATGCTTCTCAGGGCTTCAAGTTCAACGAACAAATTCTCGAACCTTTCCACCATCTTCTGAAAAGAAACGCCATCCAACGAATTGCTTGCGTTGGAGACATCTTCATGAACCAACGTTAAACCCAACATTCCGTCACTTATTCTTTTTAATTTTTCTTGTCGGGAACTACTAACTGCATTCCGCCTAATCTCCGCATTCAACAGCTCGTTCTGCCATTCCAAATATTCCTGCCCCTGCTTTTTCATTTGATCATGATTCTTTTCCATTCGGGAAAGCAAAATGGTGATATCCTGGTTGTTTTTAAAAGCCATCAGCATTGTCTGCTCATATTTGGGAATTAACATGCGGGCAACACTGAGTTTTTCTTCGAGTCGCACAAGGTGCTTTGATTGGCTCAACAGTTGTTCTCCCTCAACAAGAGTCTGCTTAAGATGCTCTAGTTCTGCTTTTGCTTTTCTGTAATTCTCTGACATTCCTGTCAACAAATAGCTTTCCATATAAAAAGCAACCTGCTGTGTTTCCGTACTAATGTTGGTAGCCAATTGTAGTTCGGGAATCAACTCTTCGGTTAATGCGGCTACATCGTTCTCGAAACTCCACATCGTATAAAAGCTGTTTGCGCTGAGCAACAGCCCAACAAAAAACAGCACGCCAAAAGCCCAATACAACTTCGTTCTTATTTTTAAATCAATAAAGCGCATAAAATTATAGTTTAAGGTTGATTAGGATTAACTAGTGTTATCTCGTCAGTGGAAAAAATCTTCTCCACATTGAGTATTATAATAAATTCGCCATCTACATTGGCAATCGAGTGAATCAACTCATTTTTGAATTTGTCTCCAATCTCAGGGGGCTCCTGAATCTGTTCGTCTGCTATTTGCACAACTGCACTAACTTCGTCAACTATGAGCCCAAATTTCGCAGTCAAATCTTGAGTTGAAATCATTAAAACGATAATGCAAGTACTTTTACCGTATGGTTTTTCCTCTAAGTTAAATTTCACTCTGCTATCGATTACCGGTAATACATCTCCAAATAGATTGATTACGCCTTTATAATAGTCCGGCATATGCGGCACTTTTGTAATCGTTGTCATTTCGAGTATTTGCTTAACATACCCGATATTAACAACGAACTTTTCATTCCCTAATCGGAAACTCAGGTATGAGTCAAGTCCTGATATTATTTCATTTTCCATTATGCTGAGAATTTTTGAATCGTTTTGTTTACGTCAATAACAAGTGTCACCCGTCCATCTCCCATTATACTTGCCCCTAGAAAAAGTTCATGATGACCAATCATTTGATCCAGAGGTTTCACAACAGCCTGATGCTCTCGGAATACATCATTCACAACTAAGCCAAATAACTTATGATCGTATCGAACAACAATCATGTATTGCTGCTTTTGCTCTTTCGGAGTTGTACTAAACTCCATTGGCAGATCTAAATATGGAATTTCCTGATCTTCGAAAACAACAACCTGCCGGAGTGCATTTTTTTTCTGATCGGCAGTCAGTGCATATATTTTTTCAATATTACCCGTCGGAATAATATATAAATCGTCATTTACCTGAGTCAATAAACCATCAATAATTGAAATAGAAAGTGGTAAGCGAATGGTGAATTTTGTTCCTTCTCCAATCGTTGTGTCAACTTCAACATCTCCTCTCAAGTCAGTAATCCGTTTACGAACAATGTCCATTCCGACTCCGCGCCCCGAAACATCAGAAAGAGTTTCTGATGTCGAAAATCCCGGTTTGAAAATTACAGAAATAAGCTCTGAGTCGGAAATAGAATCGCCTTCATAAAAAAATCCTTTTTGAATAGCTTTCTCCTTGATACGTGACAAATCAATTCCGGCGCCGTCATCGGCAATTTCAATCTCTACAAACGTTCCAACAACGCAAGCTTTTATTGAAATTGTTCCTTCCTCGTCCTTCCCATTCTCAAGCCGTTGTTCAATCGGTTCAATTCCATGATCTATTGAGTTTCGTATAATATGCAACAGGGGTTCGCCTAGCTGTTCGATAATTGTCTTATCCACTTCTGTTTCCAGTCCTTCGGTAACCAGTTTTACTTTTTTATTCAAGTCGGCTGACAAATCACGCACCAGGCGCCTGAAACGCGTAGCCATATTAGTTAATGGAATAAGGCTCATGTCAAATGCATTGTCGCGAAGTTGACGAATTAATTTGGCAAAATGCTCCGAAACGGGCTCAAATTCCTTTTGGGTTTCAGCGATCAAGTCCAAATGCGATTGAGCAGTAATAAGCTCACTGACCAAATTCATATACTCATCAATTTTGGCGGAACTCACACGAATGGTATCCAGGCGAACGCCGGAAACCAGCTGATCTCGCTTCTCTTCGTTTGCTTTTGGAACCGGCTCTTCCGTTGCTTTTCCCTTGACAGGTTCAGAAACCTGTATTTCATTTTCAATTGGCTCTGAGTTCTCCAGCTGGTCGCCATCCTCGCCAATTAAGCTTTCAATCTCATCGACAGGGATGGAGAAACACCTGGCAAGTTTTTTCTGATTCTCTAAAACATTACCATGTTGCAATTCAACTATTTCAATACGAGAATCATCCTGCACAAACAAAAACACATCCTGAATAGTGCCTAAATCTTCTTGTGTGTAGAGTACAACTTTCCAGCTTGCAAAACACTTTCGAGGGTCAAATTCCTTAAAATCAGGAAGCGAGTTAAAAGAAACTTCAATTTTACTTTCTCCGAGCGTGGCCAACTCATCGATCAGGTAAAGAGGGTTTGTTCCATTTTCGAGAATTGACTCGTTAGGCTGGAAAAACACAAAAAAGCTCCTGCCATTTTCAGTCTCCTGTTTGTCATTTTCAACTATTTTATTTTCAGAAGATGAAGATGAAGATGGTGATGAGTTCTCCAACAGCGATGCGACATCACGTTTCAACTCCACAACCAATTGTTTCTCCTCATTCCCTGCATTAAGCACTAATAGCTTTTTTAGCTGATCGACAGCTCCAAGCGTGAAACTGATAATCTTTGCATTGAGTTGAATTTCCTGAGAACGAACCTGCTCATAAAGAGATTCCAAATCATGGGTAACTTCACTCAGCAAATCAAAACCAAACATTGCCCCACTTCCTTTTAAAGAATGCATGACGCGAAAGATCTCATCAATTCGCTGGGTGTCAGAGAAGTCGTTTTCGAGATAGAGCAGAGCAGACTCCAGACTTTCAAAATATTCGTTCGCTTCGTCAATAAAGCGTTTCTGAAATTTTTCCATCAGCGCATAATTCGATGAATTGTTTGGAGTAATTTATCCACTTTAAAGGGTTTTACAACCCAACCGGTGGCCCCGGCTCTCTTTGTTTCAAGAATAAGATCTTTTCGATTTTCGGTGGTGAGCACCAAAATAGGGACACACTGATAACGTTCATCTGAGCGAACATTTTTAATCAATTCCAGTCCATTCATGTTAGGCATGTGATAATCTGTCAATAACAAATCAACTTTACGCCCATCAAATATAGCCAAAGCAAGTTTGCCATCTTCGGCATCGTATACCTCAAAACCATGCTCTTCCAACCCAAAAACAACCGCTTCACGAATACTTTTTGAGTCCTCTGCAAGCACAATTAATTTTCTACGTTTTTCTTCCATATTAGGTATATTTCTCAAAGCCAGTATGCTCCAATAGCAAGCGAGTTTCATCATCCATTTTCCATTCAACACTTAGTTCAATCTCCCGTTTTTCGAGATAAGCAGCAATCCCCTCGAGCAATTGCAAGAAACTCAAATCAAATGAAGTTACACCAGAAATACGAATGCTTAATTTTTTGCGATTCCATTCGGATAAAATAGCATCAACTTGCTCTTTTATTCGCCGAATATCTTCAAATATCAAATCACCGGAAAAGTTTATGAAACCGCCTCCGCCCCCTTCAACCATATCTACTTTTACTTCGTGCATACAAAAAATGAAAATATAAATAAATTCAACCAAAAGCAATTACCATACTATCACGGTCACTCTTCCAGCGCCTTTTTTATTAAATCCGTCAATAGACGCTTGTCCTTTCGAACAACCGTAAGCAGCATATCCAGAGCTGATGTTTTATTCAACCCCAAGCGTTTGCTGGTATCTTCAATGAAGTTCACATTTCCTTCAGATAACCGGAAACCTGTTAATATCTTTTTCTGATCTTTTGACATATTTTAAAACAATCGTGCCCGATAGCGCTTATTTCCGACGGCTCTTCCTGTATTTTTATCAAACACTGCTGACTTATTCTTATGCTTTGCTTTGGCAATAAAAGCATATTCTGACACATGCGTCACCCGGCACTCCGTGCCATTAACATACACTGTATCCTGAACTTTAATCGCTGAAAAATCAGTCCCATGCGCATTGAAGTACCTTTTCATCGATCGGTATTCTTCGTTTAAACCTTGCATAAGCTCAACACTTCCACCTTTATCAGGATGACACACATGGGCCAATCGCTTAAATTCCTTAATCAATTCCTGTTCTGATTTGACTTTTGAAAGAAATTCCATATCTCTTAAAATTGTTATACAATGTCATACATTGTATAACAAAAATAATAAAACTATTTTTAAAAGCCACAGTTATCTTGATTAATTTATTGCATCACTCTTTTCACAGCCTCAACAACAGACTTCAAATCAACACACTATAACAACAATGGTAATCTTTACGATATTACGACAAGCCGAAAGACACTAATCCACTGACATTAACTAAAAAAATGGGAGGGAAAAATCATCTAATCCTGCTGTATTTAGAGGATGTTTGCTACAATAGGATTCACGATATGGCAGACGGGGCTGTAAGCTCGAATTGATGGGAAGGGCTGCGATGCGGAATGGAAGAAGGATTTGTTATTGTAACCGTGAGCTACAACGAACTGGCTAATTGGAACTACATGGACTACGCCAAGGAAGCCTTACAGAAAGAAAATTAGTTCAATAGTAAAGCCGATGTGGAAGGCATCGGCTTTACTGTTTTTTTCATTTTTATTTTCGTTTAATACTGCAACCAACAGGTTTAGTTTCCGTTTGGACAATTTCCTCACCTGAAGCCAGTTGCTCGATAGCCGATTTTAAGTAAGCTTTGTCTACTCCCGAGGCATCGTCGTAATTGTCATCAATTGCACCTTTATAAACCAGCTCAAAATCTTCATTAAAGAGAAAAACGTGAGGTGTAGTCTGTCCGCCGTATGCATTAGCCAACAAACTATTTTCATCAACTAAGTACGGGAAATTATAAGACTGTTCCTTGGCATGCTTTTGCATCGCTTCATACGAATCGACACCGTCGAAATTGCGATAGTTTGAATTCACTACAACCATCCCGATCTCATGTTCATCGGCCCACTTCTTTAACCCATTGTAACGCCCTTCCCACTTTTTAACAAAAGGACAAGTATTACAGGAAAATATAAGCACTAAGCCATTTTGATCGACAGCATCATCCAACGACATTTTATCGCCCGACACACCTAACATTTTGACAGAAGTATGCTCAGCTTTATCGCCAACAGACAATTGATTCTCTCCGGCAAAAGCAATGAATCCTAAGAAAACAAAAATAAATGATAATAAGGTTTTCATATCTTTTTAGTATTGATTACTATTAAATAACAAAACCTTTTTCAATCTTGTTTGTAAATAATCTTAAACAATTGTAAATGCTACGAGATATAAGAAACAATTACCAGAAATACAAGCTGGAAGAGAGCACCATTCCTGCAACCCCTATTCATTTGTTTAAATTATGGCTGGACGAAGCTATTCATAACAAAGTAAACGAGCCTACAGCAATGGTTTTGGCAACCACTGTCAACAATGAACCAGATACCCGAATTGTACTTTTGAAAGAGGTTTCCAACAACCAGTTCTTATTCTACACAAACTACAATAGCACAAAAGCGAAGCAAATTGCTGAGAACAATCAGGTTGCTATAAATTTCTTTTGGGCAGAACTTGAACGACAAGTGCGCATAAAAGGCATCATATCAAAAGCTGACGACAGCCTTTCTGAAGATTATTTCAACAGCAGACCACGAGACAGCCAGCTTGGCGCCTGGACTTCGGCTCAAAGCGAAGTCATAAAAAACAGAGGCGAACTCGAACAAAAATTCAGAGATACGACAGCTCAATTTGAAGGACTTTCAATTCCGAAACCAACAAACTGGGGAGGCTATCAGGTGAACCCAACAGAAATAGAATTTTGGCAAGGTCGCCCCGGCAGACTTCACGACCGAATTCGCTATTATAAGATCGACACAAATCGATGGGAATACAAACGACTATCGCCTTAATCCTCTGTTTTTATTTAGCTCCCCCATTAACACGTAATTTATGAAATTTGGAAAAGTTGATCATCCGGATCAAGTTGATTTTACCTTACCGAAGGATCATCCGGAAACAAAAAGAGTGCTTTCAAAAAGCAAAGCAGGCCAACCGTTAAATATCTATGTCGGTTGTGCCAAATGGAATAGGCAGGATTTAAAGAATTTTTATCCTCGCGGTACAAAAGACGAGTTGGCCTACTACTCCACTCAGTTTAATTCCATTGAGCTAAATGCGACTTTTTACCGCATGTTTGGAGCAGAGCAGATTGTCAACTGGAAAGAAAAAACACCAGCTGACTTTAAGTTCTTTCCGAAAGTCACGCAGTCGATCAGTCACATGCGCCGCCTGAATAATGTAGAGCAGTTAACTGAGGAATACTGCGACAACATGGTCAACTTTGAAGAAAAACTGGGGATGGCATTTCTTCAACTTCATAACAATTTCGGATATAAAAACTTCGATCGACTGAAGGCATTTTTCGAAAGATTCTCAAAAGCAATTCCCCTGGCTTGCGAAGTTCGGCATCAGGAGTGGTTCAGCGACAAGCAAATTGCAAAGGACTATTTTCAACTGCTCGAAGAACACGAAATAACCAACATTTTAGTAGATACGGCTGGCCGCAGAGATCTACTGCACATGAGACTAACAACTCCAACTGCTTTTATTCGATACGTTGGAGCAAATCATCCAACAAGCGATTTTTCACGATTGGATGACTGGGTAGACCGAATTGAGAAATGGGTGAAGCAAGGCCTGCAAAACATCTATTTTTTTGTGCATCAGAATCTCGAAAAAGAATCACCCACCCTTTCTGCTCACTTCATTAAGCAACTAAATGAACGACTGGGCACTGATTTAAGACTCCCCGATATTGCAAAAACAAACGGGAGTCTGTCGTAACAAACTCCCGTAATATCTAATCTGAATTGATTGATTCTTATTTTGTCAGACCCTTCTCGATGAAACCACCCAAAGCCATGTAATCTTCATAAAGCTTTTGGTATTTTTCAACGTTTTCAGGAATTGGATGATACTCCATTTCGAAGCCGCCACCCATCTTTTTCTGTGCCTCGTTGGTTGTTGCATAAACACCTGCCACCACTGCTGCTGCCATTGCAGTACCTAGCGCACAAGCTTGCTCCGAGCGAGCAACTTTAATTGGCATATTCAACACATCGGCAACAATTTGCATCACCAGTTTCGATTTTTTGGCAACACCACCCAGCGCAATCACACCGTCAATACGGATACCTTCATTTAGAAAACGATCAACAATGGCTTTTGAACCAAAGGCAGTAGCCTCTACCAAAGCACGGAAAATTCGCGGTGCATCAGTTCCTAAACTCAAGCCGGCAATAGCTCCCTTCAGGTTTTGATTGGCATCCGGAGTACGTCGTCCATTCATCCAATCGATAGCCAGTACACTACTTTCACCAATGGCCAATTTTTCAGCTTCAACAGTTAATTCTGCAATCATTTTATCCGAAAGCTCTTCAATCAACGCCTGACGCTGCTCTTCGCTTACGAGATCGGTTTTCGAAAGAATTTGCGCTGCCGGCCACATCAATACCCGTTTAAACCACGCATAAATATCGCCAAAAGCAGATTGTCCAGCTTCCATTCCCAGCATCCCCGGCATGATTGAACCATCAACCTGACCACAAATACCTGAAACCAACTTATCGCCAACCTCTTCCATTGGAGCAACCAACATATCACAAGTTGAAGTTCCCATCACTTTACTTAAATGATAAGGTTCAATTTCGGCACCAATAGCTCCCATGTGAGCATCGAAAGCACCAACGCCGATTACCACATCAGTTGAAAGGCCTAATTTCTCGGCCCATTCGCTTGACAAGTTACCAACTGCCACATCGCAAGTAAATGTTTCTTTGTACAACCGATCACGCAAACCACCCAACATTGGATCCAGAGCCGTTAAAAACTCATCAGAAGGAAGGCCGCCAAAAGCCTCGTGCCACATTGCTTTATGCCCGGCAGCACAACGGCTTCGCTTAAGTGTTTTGGGGCGGGTATTCCCTACCAAAACAGCTGGAATCCAATCGCAATGCTCCACCCACGAATTTGCTGCCCGATAAACAGCAGCATCATCACGAGAAACTTTCAACAACTTGGCCCAAAACCATTCTGATGAATAAATTCCACCTTCGTACTTTGTGAAATCAATTTCCCATTTGCGAGCCAAGTCGTTAATTTCGTCCGCTTCCTTCACGGCAGTATGGTCTTTCCAAAGTACGAACATCGCATTCGGGTTTTCTTCATATCCCGGAGTCAACGACAAAGGCGTTCCTTTTTCATCAACGGCAACCGGGGTTGAACCGGTTGTATCAACTGAAATACCAACTACATTTTCAGCCACTCCGGCCGGAGCTTCTTTTAAAGCTTCAACAATCGTGTATTCCAATCCTTCCAAATAATCCAAAGGATGTTGGCGGAATTGGTTTCTTGCCGGATCACAGTACATTCCTTTTTTCCAACGTGGATATTCGAATACCACACTGGCTATTTCTTCGCCCGTATCGACGTTTACGATCAGTGAACGCACGGAGTCTGATCCGTAATCGAGCCCAATTGTATATTTAGTTTGAGTCATTTTTAATTTGATTTTTTTGTTTTACTACTTCTGACCGTAATAAGCGTCTTTACCATGCTTGCGCAAAAAGTGCTTGTCTAATAAAGTCTGCGACATTTCAGTTTCAGCATTTAACTGAAATGAGCGGAATGTCATTTTCGCAACTTCCTCTAAAACCACGGCGTTATGCACCGCATTATGTGCATCAGTTCCCCAATTAAACGGGGCATGATTATTTACCAAAACTCCGGGCATAAAATCAGGATTCAGATCTTTGAAACATTCTACAATTACATTTCCTGTTTCCAGCTCATACTCTGTTTTGATTTCCTCATCCGTCATTTTTCGGGTACATGGGATTTCGCCATAAAAATAATCAGCATGAGTTGTTCCGACAGCAGGAATCGACTTCCCGGCTTGCGCCCAGCTGGTAGCCCACTCGGAATGAGTATGAACAACCCCTCCAATATTTTTGAAGTTGCGGTATAAAACTAAGTGAGTTGCAGTATCCGAAGATGGTTTGTATTGTCCTTCAACAATATTTCCATCCAAGTCGAGCACCACCATATCAGCGGGTTTCATACCGTCGTATGAAACGCCGCTGGGCTTGATTACAACTAATCCTTTTTCTCGGTCAATGCCACTCACATTCCCCCAGGTGAATACAACTAAACCGTATTCCACGAGGTCGAGATTGGCTTGACAAACCTGTTCTTTTAATTCTTCTAACATTTCTAATTTTTTACCAGAAATAAATATAAAACACAACCGTTAATCCAATAATAATTGCGGAGTGGATAACATCCCAATGATTCCAGCTCTTGCGAGTTGCAGCTTTATCTTCTTCAGACGCTGAGGAGAATGTCAATCCATTGAGCTGCTCGGCAGATGCCGCTTTTGTAAATTTACTTACAACCAGAACAACTGCCATACTGAACACAAGCATACCTCCACTAAAGAACAGCCAGTTTACATCATAAAACAAGGTGTAAAAGAAATTATTTACTCCCGTTTCAGTAGCCCAAAGTTTTACATCTTCATAGCCGGCACTTCCTGCCATACTCGTATACATCACTTTCGCCCCAAGACGCAACACACCAATAATAAACCCGGAAATCATTCCCCACATACCTCCTTTGGGTGTTGGCCTAGAAGACACAACTCCCAACAGAAATGCCGCTGCAATACCCGGAGCTAAAACAGATTGAACATCCTGAAGATACGTATACAATACATCTCCAATGTTACGCATAATAGGAATCCAGAGAATACCCAAAATAACAATAACAACAGTGGCAACACGCCCTACCTGAAGAAGTTTATTTTCACTTGTATCTGGTCGGTATTTTTTATAAAAGTCAATTGTAAACAACATAGCCGACGAGTTAAACAAGGAAGCCAGGGAGCTCATCAAGGCAGCCAAAATACCACAAACAACCAGACCTTTAACGCCTGCAGGTAATAGTTTTGCGACTAAGGTTGGGAACGCTGCATCGGCATTTGGTGTACCATTTTCCAGCAATGGTAAAAATCCACCCTGTCCCAGGTATTTTTGATGCAAGGCAAAAGCAATCATACCCGGAATCATGAACAAGAATACCGGAGTGAGCTTCAGGTAAGCGCCAAAAATGGTTCCCCGGCGTGCTTCCCTTTCATTTTTACCCGAAAGCACACGTTGTACAATAAACTGATCGGTACACCAATACCAGAAACCAATAACCGCAGAGCCGATAAATACTCCAAGCCAAGGGAAGTCCGAGTCTCGATTACTGCGTATTAAATTAACCATACTATCACCGTGTTCATTCACAGGAACAGCACTTGTAATGCGCATCATTTCATCCCAGCCTCCCAGCTCTTTCAAGCCAAGTACAACAATAATAATTGAACCTAACAGCAAAATAGGAGTTTGCAGAACCGAGGTATACAACACTGATTTCATTCCACCAATTACCGTATAAACAGCTGTTAGCAATACCAAACCAACTGCAGAAATCCAAAAGAAGTCGATTCCCCACATGGTTTCAATACCAAACACTTGCTGAAAGACCAGCCCTCCGGCATAGACCGTAACAGCAACTTTTGTTAATACGTAACTAACTAAAGAAATCAGTGACAATATTGTTCTGGACTCCTTATTATAGCGTCGTTCGAGGAACTCAGGCATGGTTGAAACCATACTTCGAGAATAAAAAGGAACGAACACCCATCCCAGGATCAGAATCATCCATCCCTGAATTTCCCAGTGTGCCATTGCCATACCACTGGAAGCTCCTGCTCCAGCTAAACCAATTAAGTGTTCTGATCCAATATTGGAGGCAAAAATGGATGCTCCAATGGCAATCCATGAGGCATCACGACCTGCAAGGAAATAATCTCCTGAGGTCTCTTCCTTTTGCCTAAACACCCACACAATAATACCAATTAGGGCGAGCGCAAAAATTCCAATTACGATCCAGTCAAGTAAACCCATTAGTTAAAGTTTTTAGTTTATGTTTATTAGTTTTATTGAATCCTTATAGTCCTTTGGAAAGATGATAATACAAGTCATTCCACTTCAGCTCTTTTTTGAATTCTGAAATTTTAGTATCCTCATCAATTACAAGCATCTCAAGATCAAGCATATCACCAAGATCTTCCAAAAATTCTTTGTTTAGAGCCATGCTGAAACTTGTATGGTGAGCTCCTCCACCCAGGATCCAGGCAGCAGCACCGACTTCAAGATTTGGCATTGGCACCCACAGAGCACAAGCTACCGGTAATTTCGGAAGGGCTTTTGGTGTCATACATTTTACTGGATTAAGAATTAAACGCATCCGACCGCCCATGTCAACCAATGTTGCATTTACACCGTCACCTTCGGGTGCATTAAACACCAAGCGAGCAGGAGCATCTTTGCCACCAATTCCCAATGGATGTACTTCAATCTTAGGTTTAGCCTCAGCAATCGAAGGACAAATTTCCAACATATGCGCACTCAATACAGCTGGCTGCGCTGGATCTAAGTGGTAAGTATAATCTTCCATAAACGAACATCCACCTTCCAAACCTTGCGACATGGCTTTCATAATACGCACCAGTCCTGATTGTTTCCAGTCGCCTTCAGCACCAAACCCATAACCCTGAGCCATCATACGCTGACTTGCCAAGCCCGGAAGTTGTTTTAAGCCGGTAAGATCTTCGAAGTTTGTGGTAAATGCCTTGTAACCGTGCTCATCCAGAAATTTTTTCATCCCAAGCTCGATTTTCGCCTGGTAACGAATATTCTCATTTGATTTATCGTCTAATTGATATTCAGCTGCATACACATCCATCAAATCATCAACTTCTTTTTCTGAGATGGTATCCATACTGGCAACTAACTCTCCAACGCCATGTGCATTAACCTGCCAGCCAAGAACTCGTTGTGCTTCAACTTTATCACCCTCGGTAACAGCCACATAACGCATATTATCACCAAAACGACAAATCTTCAAGTTTTTAGATTCATTATTACCGACTGCGGCACGCGCCCAGATTCCAACCTTTTGTTGAACATTTTCATCTTCCCAATAACCAACTACAACTTTACGATTCTTGCGCATACGTGAACAAATGAAACCAAACTCACGGTCGCCATGTGCCGACTGGTTCAAATTCATAAAGTCCATATCGATGGTTTCCCAAGGAATGTCACGATTAAACTGCGTATGAAGGTGCAAAAATGGTTTATTTAGAACACTCAATCCTTGAATCCACATTTTAGCAGGTGAAAAAGTGTGCATCCAAGTAATTATACCGATACAATTTTCGGATGTGTTAGCCGCCTGGCAGCAATTATAAATTTCTTCGGGAGTTTTAACTACAGGTTTAAACACAATTTTTACAGGGATTGATGGGGATGCATCAAAAGCCTTAGCGATTTTTTCTGAATGAGTATCAACTTGCTTGAGTGTTTCTTCGCCATATAAGTTTTGACTACCTGTAATAAACCAAACTTCGTAGGATTTTAAATCTTTCGTTTTCATCTTGTTAAATAATTTATTTTTGTTAGATTTTTATAATTTGACCAATTTCCTTTTCGTTAATGTCTTCTGCCTCATAGGAGTAATAATAGGCCCCTTTTTTCGATTCGCTGGAATCCTTTTTGTTCAATCTTTTCAAAATCCCAAGTGACAAAATCTTTTTTCTGAAATTCCCGGGATCAAATTCCCGCTGAAAAATTGCTTCATACAGCCCCCTTAACTGGGTAAGAGTGAACATTTCGGGCAACAACTCCTTACCAACAAGTCCATGTCCAGCCTTAAATTGAAGTTTAGCAAGAGCCTTTGCAACCATTTCATTGTGATCGAAAATTAAGTCCGGCATTTTGGCCAGCGAATACCAGGTAGCGCCATGCTCTTTTAAGAGATTTTCGTCGTACCGATCAAGACGAACTAAAGCGTAATATGCCAAACTGATCACCCTTGCCGATTTTTCACGATTTGGATCAGCGAAGGCTGCTACTTGTTCCATGAAAATATCATCTAATCCCGTGGTCTTTTTCAATATTCGCTCTGCCGCCTGGTCCGAAGATTCGTCATTCTGAACAAAACCACCCGGCAATGACCAATTTCCCTTTGATGGCTCGAAACTACGGGGATATAATAGTAATTTCAACTCGCCGCTGTCATAACCAAAAATTACGCAATCAACTGCAACATAATGCCTTGGATGCTCTCCATATAATTCTGATAAGAATTCTTTTGATCGTTTCATCTGATTATAATCGTTTGCTTTTTATTAGGGATCATATGAACCTCGCCTATAATCATCCTCCTTAATGTAAGAACTTTTACATGCTTGTTTCATCTGGTCAAAACTATAAAAAGTATTTTTTACTTTTATTAAATTTCGTTGCTTTTTTCACATAAGTGTTCTATAACACATATACTAAAATTGATTGAAAGACAAATTACTTACGAAAAGAATGCATGAGAAGAAAGAATAAAAAGAGCAGCTACAAGTTTGGACCCCACACTATCGGATACCGAATGTTAATACTAACGTTTCGAACTTAGTATTAACTTTAAGCGATCTGTTGAACTTAATGACAACAATTGGAGTTCACGAGTTTCAAATCAACCCGAGAAGGCACTAGTCATTATTAGCAAAGTTCAATAGATTCCTACAGTACTCAGCAGACGGGAATTATAGCACGAGGGCGCATCGTTCAAATCAATTAATTTGTACTATTCGTTTTAATGTTTAACCCGGAAATGTTTCCATCATGCTTTCATTTTGAAAAATATAGCACCTCGGCTAGCTGTAAGTGGTTGGTTATGAAAATAAAAAAAGGAGCTGATTTCTCAACTCCTGGTGCCCAGAACAAGGGCATATTGTATTAAATCAACAGGCTTAAATTCAGTATTTTATCAAGATGAAATTTTTGTGGTCTCGATAAATCACCTCCAACAAAATTGAAGAACATTTCTGTATTCAAAAATACAAAATGATCGATTTGATACCAAATCAGTTGTTATTTAATTTATACTGATCATAGTTCAACCCAGAATATGCAATAGGAACAATCGGAAACGAAATCGGGATCTGACACTTTAAATGCTTTGTTCATAATTCAATACGTTCAGTTTAATGCTCTACCATTTTGGATGAATTTGGCCCGGTATAAGATTCCTTTAATCTGCCAAAGTCAATCAATATCCGGTCAACACTTACAGAAGTATCTGTCCCCCATAATTTGAACCGGTACTTACCAGGTTTCATATTGAGTTTCCCGGTTCCCACCATGTGGCCCTCCAATACATTATCGGCTCACTGCTGACCGTCCATTTGATTCCACCAACCGACGCCTTATTATTTTATCCCAACTGGGCGAGATAATTTGGGAGAGACCTGTTGTTTTCAAAAATTCTTTTACGGGCAATTTCTGCCTGTAACTAAATGGAGAGGCTTAATTTATTGAGAATAAAGCTTTGAGTTATTCCAGAAACTTTTCAATATCTTTAACATGACCAAAAATTACCAAAATCTCTCCTTTTTCAAGGAGGGTATCAGCTTTTGCCATTTCCTTCACTTCCATTGTTGATTGTTTTATT
Organism: Sunxiuqinia sp.; assembly: GCF_055140945.1. Lineage (NCBI taxonomy): Bacteria > Pseudomonadati > Bacteroidota > Bacteroidia > Marinilabiliales > Prolixibacteraceae > Sunxiuqinia > Sunxiuqinia sp. The sequence goes on along the minus strand of NZ_JBSQYS010000020.1, from coordinate 37,845 downwards.
CCTAAAAAATTTCTTTTTTTTGTTTTTGAAATTATCGTCAGAACATTAATGTTGTGTTTGGAGCGTATATCGGTTTCGCCCAAACGTTTTCCTTCGTACCTTTCCGGCACTTCAGCCTTTACAATGCTGTATTCGCTGGAGAGTTCAAAAGAATCAATAAAACCTTCAGAGGTCAGGTTCTTTGCTAGTTTCTCGGCTGAATCTTGTTCGGGATGCACAATTTCTTCAATCCCCATGGCACGAAGTACTGTTTCCTGCGTTTGGGAAACAGCCCGGCTAATGATTCTTTTGGCGTTTAACTGTTTCATGTTTGCTGTAACCATTATCGAGTTCCCTTCATGTTCGCCAATGCTTACAATAACCACATCGGCATCTTTTACAGGTATTTCTTTAGCCGTATGAATATCCGTACAATTGGCACAAATAGTATGAGTAATGTCGTTTTTAAACATTTCAACTTTCGACATACTGCTATCCACTCCGATCACCTCGTGCCCGAGTTGTGTGAGTCTTACTGCCAATGCGCCCCCAAAATTTCCTAATCCGACTATTAAAAAGTTCATTGTTTTTAATTTTAGTTAATTAAAATCCCTTCCGATGGATATTGTAGTAATTTCCCGGTTGATTTTTTAAAAAATGAAGATATAAAAGTTAACGCCCCAACCCGGCCGACAAACATGGTCAGGGTGATGATAATTTTTCCGGCACCAGACAAATCACTCGTTATCCCTCTGCTTAATCCTACCGTGCTGAATGCCGAAAAAACTTCAAAAATGATATCGGTCGCTTTTTTATCCGGTTCGGTTTTAAACAATAGAAAAACGACCAGCCCAATAATCACTACGGATAAAAAAATAAAGGCAAACGAGCGTTTAAGTGATGTTTCAGAGATTTGTCTTTTGTTGAGTTCAACCCGGTCTTTTCCTTGTGCCAGGTTTATAATGTTCAAAATAGCCAATGCAAATGTGCTTGTTTTTATCCCTCCACCGGTTGATGCAGGAGATGCTCCAATCCACATAAGTAAAATAACAAACATTAAAGTTGGTGTATGAATTGCGAACGTATTAACCGTATTAAAACCTGCCGTTCGTGGGGTGGCAGCCTCAAAAAACGCGATTAAAAGTTTACCGAATCCATTGTGTTCTGCCAAAGTGTTATCATACTCCAATACATAAAATACTAAGGTACCTGCTATTAATAAAATCAGGGTAGTGTACACGACTAACTTTGTATTCAGTGTAAAAACCTGAGCCTGGTGAATAACTTCCCGACGTTTGTTTAACCGGAGAAGGCGGTTAAGAAACAAATATTTCACCCAGGTATAGATATTAATAATTACTGGAAAGCCAAGCCCCCCGATGATGAAAAGCAAAGCTATTGTAGCATGCAACGGATAATCAAACCGGTAATTTATGTTGTAGAAACTGTTGGAAAGTGTTGAGAAACCTGCGTTGCAAAAAGCAGATATGGAATGGAATACGGAGAAAAAAACAGCATCCGGCTGATTAATTGCAGCAGTGGTTTTAATATTCATAAAGATGAGTACGAAACCAGTTACCTCAACAAGAACAGTAAAAAAAACAATCTTTTTTAAGGTGCCGATTACTTCAGCAATTTTGTTTTCACTGGTAAGGTTACCAAGCATAACCAGGTTCTGATAAGAAGAGCCACCCATAAAAAAATAGGCAAAGAAACTGGTGAATGTCATAATACCGATACCACCTAATTGAATAAGCACCAAAATGATAGATTGACCAAAAACCGTAAAGTACGAACCTGTGTCAACCACTATTAAGCCGGTAACACAAACCGCACTGGTTGAAGTAAATAATGCATCGGTAAAATGAATCCCTGAATGGGTAGCACGGGGTAACATTAACAAAAAGGTTCCGGCCAAAATCAACAAAGCAAAACTGGCAATAAAAATGGCTGCCGGATTAACATGCTTATAACGCCAGCTAAACCTTAACCCCGAAATTTCGCGGATTAAACTTACCGAAAAAGCGATGAACAGCCATATTTTTGGGTTGACAGGACCATTAGATAGTTCACCAAATGATATGCTTACCAGAAGATAATTGTAAAAGCCCCATAAAACCAGTTCTATAATCCAAATTCTAAGTTTTTCTAAATTTTTAAAATCAGCAATATATTTTATTGGAATGGTGAGTATTATCCCTAATAAAAAGACAAAATATGAATAATTGATAACTCTCAATGTTTTAGCTCCCTGGCTAAAACCAATATCAAATAGCAAGGTTAGAATTGCCAAACCGCTGAACAAAAGCGGACCATATTTTAGTTTATATTTTTTCACTACTGCTCGGGATAGATAATTACTATATTATTTTCACTGAACCTGCCCAGCGCACTGTTCATTATGTGTTCAAAAGACTTGTTATATGAAATGGTTTTCTTTCTGGAATGAATGAAAACAAGTAATTCAGCAGATGAGTCCCGAATATTTTCGTTTATATGTTGCCTAATTTCATGTTGTTTTAATTCAAAGTATTTTAATGTGCCGGCTTGGGTTGTATAATGATTAATTGCTTCAACGGTCAGCGAAGAACTACAATCAACGTTTACCTTTAATTTTAACTTTCTGGTGAGAAAAGTCAATGTGTCAAGCCATAAATGAAATCCTTTTTCATATTGGGCATTTTCAGGGCACAACAGATGTATTTTTCTCACCTGCCTGAAACTTGATGGTGTTTTTAGTACAATTACCATACGTTCAGTTTTATCGAGTAGGTTTTTCATTACATTTCCGAAGAGAATATGAAATGGTGTTTTACTTTTGTGCCACCCCATAACAATAGTTGTAGCTACTAATTCTTCAGCAGCACGCACAATCCCGTTTGTTATATTATTGTCGATACGCGAAGTGGTTTCAAACGAAATATCAGAATGTAATGAATGGATAACCTCTGAAAGTTTCTGCTGATTTTTATCAATTTCATTTCTCACCTCAATCCTGTTCGTGAAGACAGACAGTGGATATATAGGAATGCTAATATCTTCCTTTTTAATCAAGCTGGCAAATTCGAGCAGGTTTTCCATTGTAGAAGGGTTGGCAACCGGAACCAGTATCTTTTGTTTAATTTTTGAATCTTCATTAATTGATTCTTCGTCAATCAACAATTTTTTACCCGCTTTTTGCGTCATATATGAACTGCCAATACTGGTAACCAATATCAATATCACAGTATTGTTCAGTACAGTTTCCGGAACAATTCCCATATTGAAGCCAATTAGAATAATTGCAATTGCCGAAGCTGCACGGGAAACACTTAATCCAAAAATTAGGTTGGTTTCGGTTTTCGTTGTTTTAACAAATAATCTGGATATTAGAGCGGCAACATATTTGCCAGCAAAAGCAGCAATTATGAGAACCATCAGAAGGATTACCTGGTAAGGCTCATTAAAATAGACTTTAAAATTGGCGAGTATACCAATTGAAATCAAAAAGAATGGAATAAACAAATTATTGCCTATGAATTCAATACGTTTGTACAGAGGCGATGAACTAATCACCAGTCTGTTCAGAACAAGGCCACTAAAAAAAGCGCCAATTATAGGTTCAATATTGAGCAAATAAGCCACCAAAGCCGAAGAGAACAGAATTACCAAAATGAAAATATATTGAACCCCCAAGTCACCTTCGTACTTATTCAGAAAAAACTTTGCCAGACGTGGAAATACTATAAAAACAACAAGAAATAACAAAAGAAAATTTAATCCCAGTAAAAGTAAGCTATCCAAATTGAAACCACCACCGGCAAAATTGGTAATTAATTCCATAGCCACCAATGCAAGGATATCGGCTATAATGGTAGCTCCAACAATTATCGTCACAATGGGCTTATTGACAATACCCAACCGTCCAAGTAACGGATATGAGATTAACGTATGTGAAGAAAGCATGGCTGCAATTAACCATGAGGTAATTTCTTCATAATCCAGTAAATACCTGCTTGTAAAATAACCGATTATGAAAGGCAGGGCAAATGTGGCAATACCAATAAAAATACTTTTTAATTTATTTTCAATAAAATCAATCAGGTCTATTTCCAAACCTGCCAGAAACATCAGGTACAATAATCCCATTGTTCCCAGAAGGTTGAATTCCAGGTCTGGAGATACTAAGTTGAATCCATGCGGGCCAATGATAGCACCGCTAATGAGTAACCCAACAATTGACGGAATACGAATTCTTTCGAAAAAAACCGGGCCAATGAGAAGAATGATCAGAATCAGAGTAATAATTATTACCGGTTCGTTAAATGGAAACTGGATTAAGGCATGAAACATAAACAACTATTTTTTATCTTCCGAAACATTATCAGAAGGGTTACGTTCGGTTGAATCATTTTGAATAACGTCAAAAGGTATATCTTCTGGTTCAATCGGTTCAGTTTTGCGTTTCTTGAAACCATTGAGCAGATTTGGTTTTAAACTAAGCATTATAACCAATAAAGAGCAAATAATAATACTAAACAGTACAATGGAGTAGCCCAGGTCAACAATAATCTCTCCATGAGCCAGTCCTCTTTGTAATGGAAGGGCGGCTAACACTGCCGGAACCAATCCTTTAGGTGTCATAACTGCCATTATTGTTTTTTCGGGTTTGGGAATATTTTTACCGGTAAGATAAACCACACCCGGAATACGAAACCCAATTATTAATAAAACGATTAAAAACCCTGTTGCATAAATTGCCGGAGCACCAAATTGCAGTGAAATACCCACATAAACAAAGAAATAGGTTTGCATGATAAACACTACCTCAGCAAAAAAATCTCTTTCATTCGGATTAAATCCCGAACTTTTGAACGTAAAAACCTTCCTGAATTCTTTTGATTCACCCAGTCCGTCAATATTGCCTAAAATAATTCCAAAAGATAAAACGGCTATACCCCCGTTTAACGCCAACAACTCAACAACACCATATAAAATAAAAACAAAGGCAAGCGTAGTGAACATCGAACTTTTTACACTTCTTATTTTTCCAATAAAAGTTGACCATAAAAATCCACTCAATAAGCCCAGGATAATTGCAAAAACAAAGGCCTTCCACATCTTTGAAAGAATCATTTGGGGTGAAACTACATTTTCGGCAATTCCATCAAGCAAGGCCAGACCAACAACGAGACAAAGCACATCGCTTAGTGCCGATTCGAGAATTAATACAGATGTACTTTCCCCACCCATCTTAAGCTGCCTTACCGTTGGAATTACAACAGCCGAAGAGGTTCCTCCAACGATAGCTCCGATAAATACAGAACTCATTACATCAACACCCAGCAGCCAGCGGGAAATCCAGGATGTGAGTAAAATGGTAACTACAAAATTTACCAACGTTAATAATGTAGCCGAACCAATGGCTTTTTTAATTTCTTTGAAATGGAGGCTGGCGCCACTTTCAAACAAGATTACAACGAGTGTAATAGTGGTAAAAATGTTGCCCAACTCACCAAAAAAGTCGATGGTGACTATTCCACTTACAGGCCCTACAATAATGCCTATTAAAAGTAATAACAGCACATTGGGAATTTTTGTTTTATCGAAAAGTTGGTTGAAAACGTGCGATAAAAAAATCAATACCCCAAGAATAATTATGGTGATGTATAAATCCATTTTTTAGTTTCTACCAAAATAGTTTAGTGAAAAATACTGATATTTTATCGATATAAACTAATATCAAATGTAAAATTCGGAGGGGATAATATATTCCTTTATAAAATCTTTATATCCACACAATAAATCTTTACAAAATCTTTATAAAATCCGAGACAATTTTGCGTTGTCGGTTGATTAACAAAGTTACAAATGACAGATCTTACAAATCAAGGATGATAATTAGGACCTTGAGTATATTAAAATTGATCCATACCTATCCAGTACCGGTAAAGTTTCGAAAAGACAAACTGCCAATTATCATTTAAGGAGATCACCTAATATTCGACACTATGCGTTATAAAAATATTTTGCTTTCCATTTCCCTTGTCTTACTTTTTGAAGGCTTGTCGTTTCTGTTATGTACTCCTTACGCAGTTTTTTATCACGAGTCACTTAAGCCTTTTTTAATACCAGCTATTATTTCTTTGGTGTCAGGCTTCTCTCTCTACTCTTTTTCAGGTAAAAGGTTTAAAGCCATAGAAAGCAATAAAGAGAGTGTAACTTTAATTCTGATTTCATGGTTCATACTAATTTTAGCTGGAGCGCTTCCGTACCTTATCAGCAAGACAATTCCAGCATCGATTGACATACTTTTTGAAACAATTTCGGGCTTTACAACAACCGGAACATCCATACTTCCAGACATTGAGCAGTTGCCCAAATCCATACTCTTCTGGCGCAGCCTTACTCACTGGTTAGGAGGCATAGCTACAATTATAATGGTAATTACCATTATGCCAGCGCTTAAAATTGGAGGAAATAAACTCTTTTTTCCGGAATCTTTATCCGAAGAAAAACCTGCTCACAGCCTTGTGTTTATTGTTGCACGTGTATTTATGGTTTATATTGTTTTAACAGTGATACAGGCACTTTTTTTATATGCTGGAGGAATGAGTCTTTATACCAGTTTGTGTTATTCTTTTGGAACGGTGTCTACCGGCAGTTTCTCCCCTCAAAATGGGAATATGGCAGGTTATTCGGCGTATATCCAGTACGTAATGCTACTTTTTATGTTTTTATCCGGTATTAGTTACCTGATTTATTATCTGATAATAAGCGGGAAATACAAGGCAATAAGAAAAAATGATGAAATAAGGATTTATGTTTTAATTACATTTATAGCGGCCATATCTTTTACCGGGATATTATATTTTGATACAGGAAAAGGATTTGGACCGGCTTTTAGGGAAGGCGCTTTTCAGGTTGTTTCACTGGTTTCTTCGTCTGGCTATTCGAATGCAGAATATTTATCGTGGCCTGATTTTATTTTGCCCCTGATGTACCTTCTCATTATAATAGGCGGATGTGTCGGTTCTGCCAGTGGTGGTATCAAAATGTCCCGGTTCCTGGTACTTTTTAGGAATTTCGGGCTACAATTAAAAAATCCAACAAATTCCGAAACAAATATTTCAACGGTAAAATACAATGGGAACAATATTGATAAAGAGACTAATCTTTCAATATTGACTTTTATTTTTGTTTTCGGGATTGTGTTTGTTTTTGGCACACTTGCCCTTACTTTTTTTGTGCCAGATGTTAAAGAATCTGTGTTTTTATCCATCTCGGCGTTATCAAATTTCGGGTATAACCTGAGCCTATCTGGTTTCCCTAATGCAGGAAAGATAGTTTTAAGTCTGCTGATGTTAATTGGCAGGTTCGAAATTTTTCCTGTTCTGCTTTTATTTTTCCCGGCATTCTACAAAGAAGTTAAATAGTTTACGATACATCAAAATGAAAATTGGAAGTACTACATACAAAACAGTTTTAAAACAAGTAGGTAGTTTGCTTATTTTATTGGGCATAATACAGCTTGTTCCATTGATTGTTTCTTTAATTTATGGCGAATGGTATTCGGCGGAAGGCTTTTTGCTATCAGGATTTATTATTGCTGGTACAGGTTTTGGGCTTTATAAACTATTTTTTCAGGCAGAAGACCCCCAGTATAATCATTCTTTGGTTATTGCAGCATTGGGCTGGTTAGGAATAACGCTAATGGGTGGAGTCCCTTTTCTTATTATTTCATACATTACCCCGGTTGAGGTAATGAACCAGTTCATCCCCAAAGATGTAACGTACACTTTTTCGAGCCTGATGTATTTTAGGAACCCCTTACATTGCTTTTTTGAAAGTATGAGTGCATATACTACCACAGGGCTTTCAATGGCTGTTCATGAGCCTTCAGTAGGCCAAGGCGTGCTTTTTTATCGCTCATTCGCGCAATGGGTTGGCGGCGCCGGATTTATCGTTATGGTATTGGCCGTGTTTAAACAAACATCTGGCAGAAGCGCTATGCTGTTGTACGGTTCAGAGGCAAGCGGGCAGAAGCTTAGGCCAAAGATAATAGATACTGCACGGGCAATATGGAAGGTTTATTTATTGGTAACGCTCTTTTCTGTTGTCTATTTAATTATAGGCACCCATTTTATTTTACCTGATTATCCATTATCCAAAAATATCTTTGATTCCATCAATCATGCAATGGCCGGCCAGTCAACCGGTGGGTTTAGTACGTTGGACGATAGCATCGCAACATACAATTCGCCATACATGGATATGTTATACCTGTTGCCTATGATTCTTGGTTCGTTTTCAATTCCTTTCTTTTATAAAATTATCTATCAGCGAAAATTCAGGGAGTTTTGGAAAGATATTCAAACCCGAGCTTTGATTATAGCATTCATAGTTGGTGGTATCATCCAGTCATTTTTGCTGTTCAGGGCCAATATTGTTCCAAATCCCGTACGTGAAGGCGTCTTTCAGTTTGTCAGTGCAATGTCAACCACTGGTTGGCAAACATCCAATATTGGTGGGTGGGACTGGCTTTCGATTGTCTTCATCGTTGGGACTGCCCAATTTATTGGCGGTGCTTCCGGAGCTACGGTGGGAGGCATTAAAATGATACGGGCGTTACTAATTGGGAAGGGGCTCAGGTGGCAAATCAATAAAGGATTTTTATCTGAGCATGCTGTGAAAAGCATAAGGTTTAACGGAAAATTGTTACGCTCTGAAGAAATGAACGAAGAATTTACAAAGGCAGCTGCAATGGCTATCATGTTTTTTCTGTTGGTCCTGGGGTCTTCATTACTAACCGTCTTTTTAACCAAAGGTGAATATAGTTATGCAAATGCTTTATTTGAAGCATCCTCTGCCCAGGGAACGGTTGGATTGTCAGCAGGAATTACCGACCCTTCCATGTCTCCTGTGTTAGAACTTGTCTATATTTTCCAGATGTGGGCCGGAAGATTGGAGATTATACCTGTTTTAGGCTTGTTCAGGGCAATTTTATGGGGCACAACCCCCAGAAAATTTTAAAATTAATACATCAATCGAAAGGTATTGATTTACTGTTAATTTTGTATTTTAACAGGATAAGCTAAACAGGCGACAGCAATATGCAACAACTATGAAGAAGAGTTATTCACATAAGAGTATGATTATCCACCAACCGGCAGATAGGAGTTTCTTCGAATACTTTTTAAAAGTAACAGTATAAAGAGATGAAAACAGGAAGCAAAAAACTACTAAAACTGATATCATTTCCGGCTCTTTCCTCAAGGATAAACCACTATATCCTTTCCATTATAATCGTTGGAATTACTGCATTGCTTTGTACTCCACTTTCCAATACGCAAAGTTATCACGTGGTCTCATTCATCTTGCTGTTTATAGTTTCGTTTATGGCTACCTTTATGGGAATTGGGCCGGTTTTGCTTGCATCAACCCTAAGTGCATTAGCATGGAACTATTTTTTTATTCCTCCACATTATACTTTCCATATCGAAAAGGCCGAAGATATTCTAATGTTCGGTATGTTTTTTATTATCGCGCTGGTAAATGGAGTGTTGACAACCAGGGTTCGCAGACAGGAGCAACTGGCCAGGGAGAGGGAAGAACGCACCAATGCCTTATTTCAGTTAACCAAAGAACTTTCAAAAGCTATTGGTATCAATGAAGTACTGGAAGTTGCCATTGAAGATATTAGGGTATATTTTTCCATTGATTCCTTTTTTATTTTGCAGGACGGAGAAAATGTTCTTCACTCAACAGGTCGTCTACAAAAAGAGAAGCGACTCACTCAGGGAGAATATGAAATTGCGGATTTGGCATTTAAAAACTCCCGGAAAGCTGGCAAATTTACTGGCATTTCTACGGAAAAAGATTATACATTTTACCCTCTGCCCGGGACAAGAGTGAATCCGGGTGTTGTTGCGGTTAAATTAGATGAGGCTTTCTCAGGAGATAAAAAAGTGTTATGGGATACTTTTCTGACGCAAATCGCCAACGCACTGGAAAGGGAATTTCTCGGAGAACTGGCACAAAAGGCTCGTTTTTTAGACGAATCAGATAGGTTATATAAAACCTTGTTCAACTCCATTTCCCACGAGCTAAGGATACCTGTAGCTACTATACTCGGCTCAACCGATACCCTGCTGTCAACCCAACATCCCGAAAACATCCGGTTGGCTCTGTATGAAGAAATATTTACTGCATCCTTACGATTGAACCGTCTGATTGAAAACCTGTTGAATATGTCGAGATTGGAAAGTGGGAGAATTTCAGTGCGGCTGGATTGGTACGATATGAATGACCTTGTCAACAAAGTTTCGGAAGACTTAAAAGACGAATTAAAACATTTTAACTTTTTAGTTTTCATCCCTGACGACATGCCCCTGGTTAAAATTGATTTTGGTTTAATAGAGCAGGTATTGTACAACCTGTTGTTCAATGCATGTGAATATGCCCCGGCTTCCACAAGTATCCGGTTGAATGTTTATTATGAGAAAAGTGAACTGGTTATGCAAATCATGGACAGGGGGCCTGGTTTTCCGGAGGAAGCATTAAAAAATGTATTTAAAAAGTTCTTCAGGGTCGACGGAAGCAAAACGGGCGGGTTGGGATTGGGCTTGTCTATCGTAAAAGGTTTTATCGAGGCACATAAAGGTTCGGTAACCGTTGGAAATAGAAAGGACGGGGGGGCAAAATTCACTATTAAAATACGAACAGGAGACCCCAAAATAAATAATTTGCAACTTGAGAATCATGAATGAAAATGAAACCATATTGATTATCGATGATGAAACACAAATCCGCCGCCTGCTTGAAATAACACTATCGGCAAATGGCTATAAAGTAATTCATTCTGCAAGTGGCAGGGAGGGATTAGTAGATGCGGCAACACAGCATCCTTCATTAATTATCCTTGACCTGGGCTTACCAGATATTGATGGGCAGGAGATTTTAAAAACACTAAGGGAGTGGTTTTTAAAACCTGTGATTGTGTTGTCGGTACGCAGTTCGGAAGAAGATATTATTATGGCATTGGACAACGGGGCAAATGATTATCTGACAAAACCTTTCAGGAGCGGAGAACTACTGGCCAGGATACGGGCAGCAATACGATTAAGTGAAAATAAAACAAATGCTGAAATTCTAGAGTTTGGTTCGTTAAGTATCGGCATGGTTAACCATGTTGTCAGAAAAAATAATGAAATATTAAAACTTACTTCCACCGAATTTTCACTGTTAAGTCTGCTGGCCAAAAACCAGGGACGCGTACTTACCCACCAGTACATCCTTAAAGAAGTATGGGGATATGGATACGTTGAACAGACACAGTACCTGCGTGTATTCGTTGCCCAGTTAAGGAAAAAAATTGAGGACACCCCTTCAAAACCAGCATTGCTAATCACTGAATCAGGTATTGGATATCGGTTTGGAGAATAAAATAATTTTAAAAAATTATTCACTCCAAAAACTTCGGGTGAAAATCATTATTACCGTATATATTTCCAATCTGCCAACCAACATTAAAAAAGTCAGAATTACTTTGCTAATTTCCGGTAGATGAGCAAAATTACTGGCTGGGCCAACCGTTCCTATTCCCGGGCCTATTCCAGCCATACACGTAGCAACTGAACTCGATGCAGTTTTCGCATCCACTCCTGTCAGTGCCATTAAAACTGTACCAATACAAAAAACGATAAAGTATATGGAGATAAATGTAATTATTGAACCATTGGTGTCCTCATTAATTGATTTCCCATTCAATCGAACTGGAATTACAGCATGTTTAGATAATAATTGTCGGGAATGGCGTTTTATATTTCTAAAAAGGACAACGTGCCTGGCAATTTTAATACCTCCTGCAGTAGACCCTGTACTCCCACCCAGAAGCATAGAGCAGAAAATAATGACCCAGGCAAAAACGGGCCACTGTAAATAATCGGCTGTTGCATAACCAGTACAGGTAACAATAGAAATAAGTTGGAAAAAACCTTCCCTGAACGATTCTTCTAAAGGTTTGTCCATGTAGTAAAAAATAGAGAAAGTCAGAATTAAGCCAATGATTCCGATAATACCAAAGTAAAACTTAACCTCATCATTTTGTTTTACATTCTCAAATTTTCTTTTTAAAAGGTAATAATGGATAACAAAATTTGTTCCGGCTAAAAGCATAAACACCATAATTACATACTGGATGTATGGAGAATAGCCTGCTATGCTTGTGTTTTTTGGGGAAAATCCACCAGTGGCTATTGTCCCGAAGGCATGGCAAACGCTTTCGTATAAATTCATTTTTCCTATAAGTAAAAGTACTACTTCAGAAAAAGTTAATAGCAAATAAATTACAAGCAGACGATATCCGACCGACTTTATCTTTGGTTTTATTTTCTCCTGTAAAGAAGATTCGAGTGTAAATAAATTATACCCTCCGATTTGAAGGGCTGGCATTACAATTATAAATAATACAATTATGCCAATGCCTCCAATCCAATGTGTTAAGCTACGCCAGAACAAAATGGATTTTGGCAGGCTTTCTATATCAGTAAGAATGGATGACCCGGTAGTTGTAAAACCGGAAACAGATTCAAACAGCGCATTGTTAAAAGATGGGATAGAATTTGAAAAAAGATAAGGAAAACTACCAATTAAGCCAATCACAGTCCACGAAATAGTCACCGCAAGATAAGCCTCTCTTTTTCCCAATTCGGTATCCTCTTTTTGATTTTTTGAAAGTAAGGAAAATGAAATAGCCGCAATAAGAGCTATAAGTGATGTCCATATAAACGGCATGAACGATTCAGCGTAAATAACTGCAACGCCACTACAACTAATAAGTGCAAATGAAATGATATAAAGATTTTTGCTGAGTATTTTTAGTACAATCCTGTGATTGATAATGCCAGTCATAATAAAATTACATTGTTTCCTTTTGTCCTGACTTAGCTTCCATAACTATTTTTTCAAAAATTTCTTCCAACTTTTCCAATTCATGGTTAGCTTCTATTTCAATGTCCTTATTAAAATTAGTTTTGTAAAAAGTTATCATTCTATTTGACAGCTTATTAATAGGATTAATTATAAAAAGAGGAATCAAAACTACAAAAATTGCCAGAATAGTTAATCCAATAATCCCAATCTTTTGATGGATATTTGAAATTCTCAAAGCTGAATCTTCAATTAATACATTTTTTCTTTCAAGTTCTGAAATATTTAAATTGTATATACTAACAACAATTGACCATCTCCCAAAAAATGGAAGGAATAGTTCTATAGAGTGAGTATTTTCGGGGGATTCAGAAGTTTTTAAAGATGAAGAAAGCTGGTTAAAATGTTATTTTTGTAATTGACAAAAAACAATAACAACACAAACAACCAGCTTTATGACAAAAGTATTCATCTTACGGTTAAAGAAAACCACCAAACTGTTGTACAAAGGGAAGGAAACGAGCGTGAATGCGATTTCTAAAAAACTCCCCCTGTTCGTGAAACTATCGGCGATGAAAGTAAGAAAGAGCAAAAGGATCAGACAGTATTTTCAATGTGGGGCGGTCAAGGTGCAGTACAAAGCCGGTAAAGAACTCGTTGATCTGTGGCTGGTGGTCACCAAAAGGGAAGGCGGGGGTTATTGCTGACTGCTTACAAAAACGCCACAGGATGCGATCACCAAAGTGATAGAAGAAACGTTCAAAGGCTATGGCCTGCGCTGGAAAATTGAAGAGTACCATCGACACGTAAAAGATTGCTATCATTTGGAAGATATTCAAATCAAAACATTTGAGGGCCTGCAAAGTATGCTGGCCATTTTGACCATAACCATGTCGATGGTGTACCGTGAGCTTGCATCTCTGCATATCAAACTGTTACTTGAAAGCGGAGTAAAAACCCTGAACAAGGAGAAAATCTATGAACTGTATAATTTTATCTATTACAAGATCAGCAAAATATTAAAAATATTGCTGGCACATGTCAAACCCAGAGCCTTTCTTCCTGGCCTTGGCGACCCCTCAAGTCAGCTGCAATTAAGCCTTCCACTATGAGTGATCTGAAAAAACGGGAGATGGTCAAGTAATAGTAACCGGATTAACTTCCGATATTGTGATTCTTGTTCTGCCATTGGTTAATGTTTTGTGCAGAACAAAGATCATAATTTTTCACATCCCCCTACAAAGTTCATTTGATCCATGATCGGCCATCTGGTGATTTTCTGCTTTTTCTCAATAAAAAGTTGATACTAATTTTCATGGTGCAACAATAAAAAATCAAAAATTAAGTCCAGTGGACTAACTAAAATACCTCATTTTGACTTTTTTGAAAAGCGGCAAAATGAGTCAATACGAGTCAAATAAAATATATTGAATCAATTCGTTGCGTGATTTGCCGCGACCAGAAAAAATATTTGGTGCTTGGTCTCGATTTTGTCGCGTTTTATATGTTTTTCGAGACCATTTTTTGATTGGACCCCTCAAATAAAAAGCGCTTAAATTCAATGATTTAAGCGCTTTTGATTTAATTTGAATCTCTAATTGTGCCCAGAACAAGACTCGAACTTGCACGACCATAATCGGTCACCAGCCCCTCAAGCTGGCGTGTCTACCAATTTCACCATCTGGGCATTAAAAATGGAACCTGAACAGATTGTAACTTAATCAACCTGGCGTTTCTGTTTTTAAGCGTTGCAAATATAAAAAAAATGTTATTCTCACCTTTATTTTTAATTGGATTTATTCACTTTAAAACGACATCAAATTTCAATAGCGCTTCGTTGTAAGTTAAACATTTTCAATCAATTAGACTTTAACGCTTCAAGATATTGCAGATTAAATTTTTCAAACAGCTTGATTTATAGACTCTTTGTCAAATATGTTTATGCTTAAAATTTGCAAGATTTCGCAAATCGATTGTTTCAGCTTTCATTTTCTTTTCACGTTCCCAGAACCTGTATTGTGCGATCGCTTTTACAAACTCACCGTGAGAGGCATCGGTAAAAACACCGGGCTTCATTTCTTCTTTTTTTGACTGAAGTGACCCCATCAATTTCCATCAACAAATCGACTCCCCACCTCCACAACAATGGCTTTGCAATGTTGAAATGCCTCTGTTATAAATTATAAATTCAACTGCTTTCTGCTCTCCTATCAATGTGGAGCAACTTTTTTTTGCCAGCGGGAATAAAAACCGCAGCAAATAAAACAGACGCAGCAGTAAGCAGACTTTTATCAACCTTTACTTTTTAGCCTTCGGTTTTTCCAGTTCTTTTGCTGGTTTGGTTTCCAATACAGCTGAAAGTCGCTGCTTTTTCAGTTCAATAAATTGAGCTCCCAAATCGGTTAGCTCCTTTTCGCTCAAAGCTTTTTCAGCTTCAGGAAACAAGTTTTCTTCCTCTTCTTCCAAATGGTGATCGAGTATTTCATCAAAAACCTTAAATTTAATCATCCAGCGTTGGTTGTCTTTCGGAAAATCAGCAAGGCCAAGCAGTGCCTGATTTAAAATAACATGCTCTTCCTGCGATTCGAGCGATTCGTCTTTTATATCTTTCTTGGAGTGTAATTTACTCAACAACAGATCTTCCTCCAATTCATGATGGATGTCGAGGTGTTTTTTTAAGAAGATAAATTTACTGGCATCTTTTTTTATTTCTTTAACCAGTTTTCGCATTTCATTGTGATGATCAACCAATGCTTCAGTAATTTTTTTTGCTTTCATGTTTTAATTTTTATCGTTTTTCAAAAATTCTTTAAGTTCCCTGAACTCCGTTTTTATTTCATCTTCCAGCTCTTCGAGGTTTTCGCCAGTTTTGTCGGTCCACCTTTCCAATTTGTTTTTTAACGCATCACTTTTAATACGCACCGAATCGTACCGGCTTCTTAAATCATCATTCGATCCAACATTATTCTTAGTTAAATGAGCGTTTATGCTATCCATGTCAGCATTAAACCGATCCAATTCCTGATTTAACTTCATATTGAAATCAGGATCATTTTCATCCAAACTATCGAGACGCATGCGTACTAGTTCCATTTCTCTCTGCGTCATACCATGGATTTCATCATGGCGGGCGTTGTTGATCCCCATAACTTCCATTGAATCAATCCCACTACTTTCATTACGATTGTTCCTTGCCGACTGATTGCACGAAACTATAAATCCGGCAACCAACAGGGACACTAAAGCCAGTTTAAGAATCTTCATTGTATTCATGTTTAAATATTCAATATGTTTCTAATTTATAGCGATTAAAACTTATCCTTGAACCCGTTACTGCATAAGCTATGCCTCCGTTTTTTCAATCACACTAGTAACTCTTATTTTTTGTGTGATTGAAAATCATCATATCATTTGCCAAAACTGGTACCAAACCCAGCAATCAACTAACTATCACAACATTATACGACATTGATTGTAGACTTAGCACCTCATTAGTGTGGAAATTTTACAATAGTACCCACGCTTTATAGAAGCGGCCAAAGGCATTCACTCACCATTTTTCATTAGTTTTTCCTCAATTATTAAGCGTGACCTAAGGAAGTTGAATAAGCCAATACTTAAAAGATAGGAAATGACCGCGAGTAATGTTCATTGGAAAAGCCACAACCAATTTTTCGACGTTAGCGCTAGAATTAGTCACCACTTTTTCGAAAAAAAACAAATTCAAAAGAATCTAATATCCAGGGAGTTAAGTTCTTTTACTTCCCTCTTCTCTTTCTCTGAGCCACCAAAATATAAAAACAATGGCTTTTATACTTTCAACTGGATTTGTGCCCCATATAGAAATCCAGTCAAAAATTTAATATTTCAACGTGTAATTTGCGGCAGAGCTTAATACTTATTCTTTGAAGACGGACAAATTCAACAATTTTGAAATTTGTTATGATAATTAATTGTATTTTCGTAATCAAGAGCATCTATTTTCAAAATAAATAATAAGAAATGAGAAGATTAAAAAGCATTTTACTACTGTTTATAGCACTACCAGTGTTGGCACAGTCTGAGTTTAAATCGACAGATCAAGTGCCACTTGATCCGAATGTAAAAACAGGAGTCCTCGAGAATGGGATGACTTACTACATTCGTCACAACGAAGAACCCAAGGATCGAGCTAGCTTTTATATGATCCAAAATGTGGGAGCTCTTTTGGAAAATGATGACCAAAATGGTCTGGCGCATTTTTTAGAGCACATGGCTTTCAATGGTACTGAAAACTTCGAAGGAAAAGGCATTTTAAATACCTTGCAAAACCATGGCGTTGCTTTTGGGCGTAACATTAACGCCTACACAGCATTTAATCAAACGGTTTATAACTTGAGCGATGTACCAACAAATCATGATGGATTAGTTGATACTTGTTTGCTTATTCTTCATGATTGGTCAAATTATTTATTGCTGACTGATGAAGAAATTGATGCCGAAAGAGGCGTGATAACTGAAGAGTGGCGAACGCGAAGAAACGCGAGTTTTAGACTTCGCGATCAATGGTTTCCTGTTTTATTTAAAGGATCGAAATGGGCTGTACGCGATATAATTGGTGACACAACTGTTATTCGCTATCATGAACCTAAAACATTAAGGGATTTTTATCATGATTGGTACAGAACCGATTTGCAAGCTATTGCGATTGTGGGAGACATCGATACAGAACTGGTTGAGCAAAAAGTGAAAGAGATTTTTTCTCCAATACCAGCAGTAAAGGATGCCGAAGAACGTCCAACGTTCAAGATTCCATCACACGATGAAACTTATTTTGTAGTTGCAACAGATGATGAAGCAACTCAATCTAATATTTCTATTTTTATTCTTGAAGAAAATAAAGATGGAAAGCCAAAAACCTACGAAGACTTAAAGAATCATTACATTCAAAGCCTTTACAATTCGATGACTCGCATGCGTATTCAGGAACTGTTGCAAAAAGGGGAGCCGCCTTTTATAATGGGATCAACGAATATGTCAGGCTTTGTGCGGGGGTACGATGCCTACAGTATTACGGCAACAGCCAACCCAAATAATGAAGCAAAAGCGCTGGAGGCCATTATGACGGAAACCGAGCGTATCAAACGTTATGGGTTTGCTGAGAGTGAATTGGAGCGAGCCAAAACCAATTTTTTAACCGAACTGGAAAGCCACTACAAACAGAAAGATAAAATTAGTAATGATAGTTACGCGCGCGAGTACGCCGAGTATTATTTGACAATGACTCCTGCTCCGGGGATTGATGTTGAGTATGAATTTGCCAACCAGATACTTCCAACGATAACGGCTGAAGAGGTTTCACAAAAAGCCAAAGAGTGGATAAAAGACGATAACAGAACCATTGTTATAACAGGTCCAACCGATGCGGAACACTTAACAGAAGCTGAAGCAAAAAGCATTATTACAAAAGTCGAATCAATGGAGATTGAGCCTTATGTTGATGCTGCTGGCGACGCTTCTCTTATCGACGAAGACTTGACGGGTTCTGAAATTGTCAAGACCAAGAAACTAGATGCTTTTGATGCCGTTGAATGGACGCTGGCAAATAATGTAAAGGTCATTTTCCGCCATGCCGATTATGAAAAAGATGCCGTTTCTCTCATGGCATACAGCGATGGAGGAACTTCGAAAGTTGAAAATGACATGGTGCCTTCAGCAGGAATGGCACAGACTTTTGTTAGTGCTTATGGGGTTGGAGATTTTGATGCAATCACCTTGCAAAAAATGCTAACAGGTAAAAAGGTTGAAGTGTCACCAACTTTTTCTTCATTGACAGAAGGATTTAATGGTTCAAGTACTCCAAAGGATTTTGAGACACTGCTACAACTTGTTTATTTGTATTTCGAAAAACCGCGGTTTGATGAAGAAGCGCATAATGCATTGATGTCTCGTTATGTGGCCTACATCTCGAACATGGCTAAAAATCCGCAGAAAATTATGCAGGATTCTTTGACCTATATCTTGTCAGATTATCATCCACGTGTAAGAACGATGGATCCTAAATATTTAAATGATGTAGATTTTAAAGAAATCGAATCGATTTATAAAGACCGTATTCAGGATGCCGGAGATTTCACCTTCTTTATTGTCGGTAATATTGATCAGGAAGTCGTGAAGGAATTGGCAACGAAATACCTCGGATCATTAACCGATAATGATCGTGAAGAAAACTGGGTTGATCGAGGAGTGAGAGCACCGGAAGGAAAAACCGATAAAGTTATTCCGATTGCTTTTGAAACTCCCAAAGCCAATGTAAATGTGACCTATGTGAATGATGTCGAATACAATCAGGAAAACATTCTGGCGATGAAGGTACTCAAAGGTATTCTTGATTTACGTTATACCGAGTCGGTGCGTGAAGATGAAGGTGGAACTTATGGCGTTCGTGTTGGAAGTGGATTGAGCAAATATCCGATTGAACGGGCTCAGATTAAAATCATGTTTGATTGTGATCCAAGCAGAACAGAAAAGCTCAAATCGTTGATTTATCAGGAAATCAACAAAATTATTGCAGAAGGCCCAACGGATGTCGACTTTAATAAGACCGTTTCAAATTTGTTGAAAGATCGCCAGCAATCTTTAGAGCACAATAGTTTCTGGATGAATTCATTATACAACTACTATTATTCTGGCATTAACTCGGCTGTCCCCGCTAATTACGAGGAGCTACTGAATGAAATGACCAAACAAGATATTCAGAAGTTTGCTGCTTCTTTCTTCGAAGGAGCAGATTTAATTGATGTGGTTTTCAAACCCAAAGAATAGTTTATCAAAGCATTAGATATTGAATGGTGAAGTACCGATGTGCTTCGCCATTTTTTATTCTAAATCCAGCTGTTTGACCAGTTGTTCGGCTTCGTTCATTTGTTCATACTTACCTAAATCCATCCATATTGATTGGTCATCAACAAATGCTTTAATCGAATTCGCTTTTGCCAGACGCAAGTATAAATCGATAATTGAAAACTTGCCCTTCTCTTCGATTAGGTGCAATAATTCGGGCTGAATAATCTGAATACCGCTAAAAGCATAAGGGGTTGACTGTTCAAATTCATCGGGCTTCGAAATCTTTGTTTCACCCGTTTTGTAGTTCTTCCATCCCGTTAGTTGTCGATTGTCGTCGAAAAGCAAATAACGCGAGGTGTCACGCCTGCGAACAACCAAAGTTGCAAGTGCCTTTTTTCGCTGATGGTAAGATCGTAGTTCTTGAAAAGAAAGGTTTGTCAGCACATCAACGTTCAGTAATAAAACAGGCTGTTTTTTATCAAACAACGGAGCAGCATTTAAAACACCTCCACCGGTATCTAAAAGCATCTCGCTTTCATCTGAAATCTGGATGTCTAAACCTGAAAAAGTCCTTTCCTGAAGCAAGGCGACAATTTGCTCAGAAAAATGATGAACGTTGACAATGATTTTTTTTATTCCATGCTTTTGCAAATTCACGATGCATCGTTCAAGTAGAGTTTCTCCATTAATTTTCACCAGTGCTTTGGGCTTGTCGTTCGTAAGTGGCTGAAGCCGTGTTCCTAGCCCGGCTGCAAAAATCATTGCTTGCATAGTTCTATCTTTTGGGTAAAAATAGTGGAATCTTTCATGAAAGAAAATGGGGCGATTAAACGAAATGAGTTTTTAAGAGTCAATAGAACTAAACATTTAAAAATATCCCAATGAAACGAATACAATTATTGGTTGTTTTATTGATTACTGTTGTCGGATTTAGCTATGCACAGCCAGGACAGGGTCAACGTAGGAGTCCTGAAGAAATGGAAAAGAGAATGGTGGAGCAACTTGGGCTTGATGCAGCTCAACAAGACAAGCTGCACGAGATCAACAAAAAGTATCAGGCGAAATCGGAAAAGATGCGTGAGGACATGAAAAATGCTACTGACGAGGACGCTCGCAAGGCTTTATTTCCTAAAATGCGCGAAACGATGAAAAACAGAAATGTCGAAATTCGAAGTATGCTGAATGCGGAGCAAGCTGAAAAGTTTGATGAAATGCAGAAACAACGAGAAGAGCGAATGAAGAAAAGACGTTCGCCCGATCAACGAGGAGGCAATGTTAGACCAGGAAAATAGAATAGTTGAATAGGGGTTTAGTTTTAGTTAGTAGGAAATGAAAAGGGGATCAACCAAATCCCCTTTTTTTTATGCTTTCATTTCCTTTTGAAGTGCAATCATCTTAATTGCTGTAATTGCAGCTTCGTCGCCTTTGTTGCCTAATTTGCCGCCGGCACGATCCAAAGCCTGCTGTTCGTTGTTGGTGGTTAAAACCCCAAAAATAAAGGGCTTATTGTATTTTAGGTTTAAATCAGTTGTTCCAGCAGTTACGCCATTGCAAATAAAATCGAAATGACGAGTATCTCCCTGAATAACACAACCAATCAGTATGATTGCATCCACATCGCTGTACTCAGCAAAAAACTGCCCCCCAAGCGGAAGCTCAAAAGTTCCCGGCACATGCTTAATCTGGATGTCATCGTCTGCAACATCATGCTTCTTTAAAGTGTCAATAGCTCCCTGTGCAAGAGCACCTGTAATTTCATAATTCCATTCAGCGACTACAATTCCAACTTTATAACCTTTTGCCGAAGGAACAGATTTGATGTCGTATGCTGATAAATTTTTTGTTGCCATACCTTTAATTTTTCTACAAAAATAAAAAATCCCCTGCTATGAGGGGATTTTCAGAAATATATTCATTGAAATTATTTATTCTGCTTAATTTCTACGCGAGCGATGTATTTTGCAACGCTTCGTCCTTCATTTGACGTTGGATACTCTTCCTTTATAGTTTGATAAATATCTAACGCATCGTCCAAATTCCCTTCTTCTTCCAATAAGTTAGCTGCTTTCATCATGTAAATAGGCGTGGTGAATTCGTTTTCTGAAGCTTTGTACGCATTTTTATAGGCCGACAGCGCTTTGTCTGATTCACCAAGTTCGAGATAGGCATCGCCTTTTGCTCCTTCGGTAACCGGAACTAACAACAGATCATCCGTATCAAACTCGTTCAAATAGTCCAGCGCTGCTTCATATTCTCCTAATTTCAAATACGAGATTCCTGCGTAATAATTAGAAAGGTTGCCAGCGTCGGTCATTCCGTAATCCTCTATAATATCCAGAAAACCAAGATAATTTCCATCTCCATTAATTGCCAGATTGAAAGAATCTTTTTCAAAATACTGCTCTGCCATGAACATTTGCTCTTGAGCGTCTAATTCACGAGGCTGAATATATAATTTTGTAAAACCAAGGTAAGCGACTACAATTGCGACAATCACTCCAACAACAATTACTAGAATTTTTTGGTTGTCTTCAATGATTTGCTCCGTTTTTGTCAACGTACTTTCAACTTCTGAAAAGCTGTCTTGCTCTCTGGTGTCCTTATTTTTTGCCATCTTTTAAATAGATTATTCCAATTTTGTGACGCAAAAATATGTTTTTTTATAAAATAAAGAGCAGGAAAGGTTTATAAAATTTAATATTAATCAACATGTCGCTGTTATTATCGTTTCCAAAACCAATGAATTCCGCATTCAGGCACGAAATACAGGAGTAATGAATTATTTTTTCAACAGAGAACGAAATGCCTCCTGCTTCATTTTTTATTTTCTTAGTTTTGTTTCGCCTAAAGAATTTTTCTTCATGTATATTAAAAATCTATCGCTGGTTAATTTTAAAAATTTCGAGGAAGCAGATCTGAAGTTTTCTGCCAATCTGAATTGTTTTATCGGTAATAATGGAGCTGGAAAAACAAATTTGATGGATGCGATTTATTATTTATCGTTTTGCAAGAGTTTTATCAACTCCATCGATGGGCTGAATATTATGCACGATGAGGATTTTTTTGTCATTCACGGGAGGTACCATCGACTGGAGAATGAAGAAAATATATATTGTGGACTGAAGCGGGGGCAAAAGAAACATTTCAAACGAAATAAGAAAGAGTACAAAAAATTATCGGAGCATATCGGTTTGCTTCCGCTGATTATTGTCACGCCATCAGATATGAATCTGATTTTAGGAGGCAGTGATGAACGCAGGCGTTTTCTTGATTCGATTATTTCACAGTACGATCAGGTTTATCTTGATAATTTGATTCGTTACAACAGGGCATTATTACAGCGCAATAAACTGTTGAAACAATTTGCAGCCGATCGCTTTTATAGTGAGGAAAGCCTTGAAGTATGGAGTGACCAGATGGTTCATTACGGAAAACTGATTCATGAAAAAAGGGTGGAATATCTGCAAAAATTACAGCCCATATTTCAGCATTATTATGAGTTGATTTCTTCAGGGAAAGAACGAATTGAGATGGTACACGAATCGAAACTTTACAACCACGACTTTGCCGGGCTGTTAAAAGAGTCGATACCTAAAGACCGCATGTTACAATATACTTCGGTTGGAATTCATAAAGATGATATTCTTTTCAATTTAGGAGATTATCCCATTAAAAAGATTGGTTCGCAGGGACAAAAGAAAACCTATTTGGTTGCCCTAAAGCTAGCTCAGTTTGATTTTATCAAGGATTTATCGGGAATGACCCCTATCCTTCTATTAGATGATATTTTCGATAAACTGGATAAATATCGGGTAGAGCAAATTGTGAAATTAGTGGCCGACGATCATTTTGGACAGATATTTATAACCGATACCAATCGGGAGCATTTAGATCAGATGATTGAGGAGATCGAGGCTGATTTTAAAATTTTTCAGGTGAACGACGGAACAGTAAACGAGGTAACAAAATGAGACGGAGCAATACACAAAAACTGAGTGACATATTAAAGGATTATATCGAGGAAAACAGACTTGGAAAAAAACTGACAGAAGTTGACTTGATTGCTTCGTGGGAAAAAGTGGTTGGACCGATGATTGCAAAATACACGGAGTCGTTGCGAATTACCAATGGAACCTTGTTTGTAAAAAGCAGTTCTCCGGCTTTGCGAAGTGAGTTGGTAATGATGAAAGAGCAATTAAAAGCCCGCTTGAATGAACAAGCGGGCGAAGATATAATCAAAGAGATTATTTTTCGTTAAATTGAAAATCGTTCAACTCGGGAAAAGAAAAAATCACTTTCCTTAATTGCATTTTCATCGCTATCTGATCCATGAATAGCATTGTGGGTTTTCGATTCCGCAAATATTTTGCGAATAGTACCTTCTTCGGCTTCTAAAGGATCTGTTGCTCCGATTAAAGCACGGAAATCCTCAACAGCATTTTCTTTTTCAAGAATAGCTACAACGATTGGTGCAGAGCTCATAAATTTCACTAAATCTTTATAGAACGGCCTGTCTTTATGTACCGCATAAAAAGCACCTGCTTGTTCTTTTTTTAACTTGGTGTACTTTAACGCTTTAATGACAAATCCTGCTTCATTAACTTTTGCCAGGATGGGGCCAATCAGGTTTCGTTCAACGGCGCCTGGTTTGATGATGGTAAGAGTTCGTTTTCCAGCCATTTTGTGTAATTTGTGTTAGGTTTGATAAATCAAACGAAAATAGAAAATTAATTAACTAAAATTAAATACCGGGTGCATTATTTTTATATTTGTAGCCGGTTAAAATATTTGAATTTTGAAAGAACTGAAATTAGATTTAATAAACGCTTTTAAGGAGCTCATTGTTGAGCCCAATCGACGCGTTGTTATTTTACCTCATGTAAACCCTGATGGAGATGCAATCGGGTCAGCTTTAGGAATGGCACACATCTTAAAAAACTCAGGTTTACAGGTCAATGTTGTTTGTGTTAATGAATATGCTGATTTTTTTAAGTGGATGGACGATCATGAATCAGTTACTTTTTATTCCTCTGATCCTAAAAAAGTTGAACAGCTTTTGGACGATTCGGACATGTTAATTTGCCTGGATTTCAATCATCTTTCAAGAACTGGAAAGATGAAAGAACTGGTTGAGAACTATTCAAAATCAACGATATTAATCGATCACCATCCGTACCCACAGGATTTTGCTGATATTATCATCTCTCACCCGGAATGCTCATCAACAGCAGAGTTGGTCTTTCATGTTATCAAGGCGCTCGATTTTCAACAATACATGAATAAGAGTGCGGCCGAATGCCTTTTTTGTGGCATAATGACTGATACCGGATCGTTTGATTACAATGTTTCTGATCCGCAAACGTTTCAGACTGTAGGAGAATTACTGAAATTTGGCATTGATCAGGATTATATTCATAGCCAGGTATTTGATAATTATTCTGCCGATCGCATGCGACTATTGGGATATTGCCTGAACGAGTGTATGGAGGTTTTCCCTGAATACCATGCTGCAGTTATTTATTTGACCAAGGAAACGCAAGCTAAATTTAACTTTGTAAAAGGAGATAGCGAAGGCTTTGTGAATTATCCTTTGTCGATTCGCGGAATTCACTTTAGCACTCTCTTTTCAGAAAAGGACGGAATGGTAAAAGCATCTTTTAGATCAAAGGGCGAATTTGCTGTTAATGAGTTTGCCTCAGAAAATTTTAATGGAGGAGGACATTGCAACGCAGCCGGAGGGGAGATTTATGCATCATTAACTGAAACCCTTGATAAATACAGGAAACTGCTTCCGGTTTATCAGGAAAAATTAGTTAAAACAAAATCATAAAGATGAAAAAAATGAAGCTTTTAAAATTTTTATTGCTAGCTGTTATTGTTGTAAGTGCATACTCATGCTTTGATGATGATCCGATTGTAGACCCAATTAACTATACTGCAGCTCGCGAAGATGCTTTGCTTGATGAGTATTTAGACACGTTGATGAACAGAGGATATGATCTTGATACGACAGACCTGGGTGTTTATTATTCAATTACGAAAGAAGGAGAAGGAGATTTCGTTCAAACGGGAGATTCTATTGGGGTTAACTATCAAGGATTTAGACCTGATAACGGAAGGATTTTTGATGCATCAGCATATAATTATGCTGATAGTATTTGGAAATTTACATTCACTCCAGACAAATTGATTTCCGGATTCGATGATGCGTTGATGCATTTGAATAAAGGAGCTGAAGGGGTATTTGTTATCCCCTCTGATTATGCATACGGTGCAACTGGTTATGGATCAATTCCACCATACACCACCTTGACATTTATTATTAAATTAGAAGACATTTACGAATAAAACAGATCGGAATTTCATATAAAACAAGCTCGATAAATAGGTTTCAATCAAAGGAGTTATTATCAAGCGAGTGACATATGATACCTTTTTAAACAAACAATTATAATCATATGAAAAAGTTGTTTTTCTTTTTTGCTCTTTTGGGTTGTGCGCTGGTTGCAGCCGTTTCATGTAAAGATAGTGGCCTCGATTTAGATAAATTAAGAGCAGAAGAACTAGCTGCACTCGATGAGTATATTGAGGCTAATGGGATTACCACAGAGCCCACCGAGTCGGGCTTGTACTATATCGAGCAAGTAAAAGGGACAGGTGATTCTTTAATAAAAGTCGGTGATCGTGTAAAGATTTTTTATTCAGGAATGACTATTGACAGTGCCTATTCAGCTGGATCAACAGGTATTTACGAACCAGCAGAAGGTATTGTCGGAAGTTTTGATATTACAGGCCTCAGTGAGGGGCTTACCCACATGAGGCAAGGGGGTGAGGCTACTTTAATTATTCCTTCAAATTTGGCATATGGAGCCACAACATCTTCTGGACTTCCCCGCTTTTCAACATTGATTTTTGATGTTAAAGTGTATAAACATTATAGATTAGGTGATACTACAAACTAAATAATTTTGAAACCCGCTTTTGCGGGTTTTATTTTTAGATGCAGAACCAACGAATCGAACTTCTAAAGAAGTTACTACCGGGCTTTATCCCCTTATTTGCTTTTATAGCTGTTGACGAAATTTGGGGAACGAAAGCCGGGGTAATAGCCGCCTTGATCATTGGTGTAGTTGAAATGACTTGGATTGGGGTGAAGGAAAAACGCTTTGATCGGTTTGTGCTTTTTGATACGCTGCTCTTGATCGCTTTAGGAGGAATTTCAATTCTCCTGGATAACGATATTTTTTTCAAATTAAAACCTGCGCTGATAGAACTCATCCTTTGCGCCGTTTTAGCCTTATCTGCCTTTTCAAAGGTTAATATAGTTGAACTGATGAGCCGCCGATACATGAAAAAAATGGAGATCTCGGAGGCTCAGATGACTAAAATGCGACAGAGTTTAAGGCTCATGTTTTTTGTTTTTCTGGCGCATACAGCTCTAGTTTTTTATGCGGTGTTTTACATGTCGAATGAGGCGTGGGCATTTATAAGTGGCGGTTTGTTTTATATCCTGTTTGGGGTGGTGTTTATTATTGAATTTGCAAAGCAGAAAAGAAAACAGAAGCAGCTTTCAACTGAAGAACAGCTACCCATAGTAGATGAACAGGGGAAAGTACTTGGCAAAGCTCCACGTTCGGTTTGTCACAATGGCGAAAAATTGCTTCATCCCGTTGTGCATTTGCATGTGTTGAACCGTAAAGGTGATATTTACTTACAAAAACGCCCCTTAGATAAGCTGGTGCAACCCGGAAAATGGGATACGGCCGTTGGTGGACATATCTCGTTTGGAGAGGACTTGCAAACTGCCTTAAAGCGGGAAGCCTGGGAAGAGATTGGTTTAAAAGAATTCTCAGCAAAACTAATCAAACAATACATTTGGGAATCCGAATTGGAACGTGAGTTGGTTTATGTGTTTGTCACCACAGATTTTCAAGGAATCCATCTTCATTCGGATGAAGTAACGGAGGGGCGATTTTGGACAAAAAAGCAACTCGCGAATAGTTTAGGTAAAAGCATTTTCACCCCAAATTTCGAACACGAATTTAAGTTGTTCTTTTGTTGAAACTTAGTTCGAAACAAAACCTATTTCCCCAAAATAAATATTGCCGGTCGTTTCTGGATGTCTGGTTTCGATTTTTTCCAGTTCGAAATACTCTGCGTTTTAACGAATTCAGTTTCCAAGGTTAAATCACAGGCAATGCATAACTTGGTTTGTGGCTGGCAGTTTTGCAGTAAGTCATCGAGTAGCTGCAAATTTCGGTAGGGAGCCTCAATAAAAAGCTGGCTTTGGTTTTCACTGTAAATTCTACTTTCGAGGTGCTTAATTTGCGTAGCTTTTTCTCCCTTTTTGATCGGCAGATAGCCGTTAAATGCAAAATTCTGTCCGTTCATTCCAGAGGCCATCATAGCCAATAAAATGGATGATGGCCCAACAAGTGGAACTACGCGGACACTTTGTTCATGGGCAATTCGCACAAGCTCGGCTCCAGGGTCGGCCACGCCGGGGCATCCGGCTTCCGACATGATTCCTACCGACAAGTTTTGTTTTATGGGGTCTAAATAAGAGTGAAGTTGGTTCTTATTCGTGTGCTTATTCAATTCGTAAAACAGAAGAGAATCAATGTCAATATTCCGATCCACTTTTTTAAGAAAACGACGTGCCGTACGAATATTTTCTACAATAAAATGAGAGATTGAAAGAATGATTTTCTTGTGATTTTCAGGAATAACGGTATTGAGTTCACTATCGCCCAAAGTAATTGGGATGAGATACAAGCTTGCCATAGTTCAAATTTTCTTCAAAATTAATTAATTTAAACACCCCACATAAGAAAATCTATTTTTTGTAGTTTTGCGCAAGTACATGGAGAAAGCATTGAATTTAAAAATCGAATTTTTAGGAACAGGGACTTCGCAGGGAGTTCCGGTGGTGGCATGTGATTGTGCGATATGCCAATCGACTAATGCCAGAGATAAACGCTTGAGGTCGGCGCTTTTTATTGAGGCTGACGGCCAGAAAATTGTGATTGATGCAGGACCTGACTTTCGACAGCAAATGTTGCGAATTGTATTGAAGAAGCTGGATGCTATTTTAATTACCCACGAGCATACCGATCATATTTTTGGGTTGGATGACATCCGGGCTTTTAATTGGGTGCAAAAACATCCGACTGATATTTATGCAGAGCAGCGGGTTCAAAACTCCATCAAGCGGGTTTTCGATTACGTGTTCGAAAAAAATAAGTATCCGGGAATTCCGCAAATGAATCTACATTTGGTTGAAAACAAACCATTCAAGGTGAATTCGATTGATGTCATGCCAATTCGCGGCTATCATCATAAACTCCCGGTGTTTGGTTTTCGGATTGGTAAAATGGCTTACCTCACCGATATTAATCGAATTGAAGACGAAGAAAAGCAAAAACTCCAGAATTTGGATGTGCTGGTGATTAACGCACTTCGAATTGAAAAGCACATTTCCCACTTCAATCTGGAAGAGGCCTTGAATTTAATTGAAGAAGTAAAACCGGAACAAGCCTACCTGACGCATATTTCGCACCTGATGGGACTTCATGAGGATGTGGAACAACAACTGCCTGCCAATGTGCATCTGGCTTACGATGGGTTAAAGCTGAGTATGTAATTTGTTCTCCTATGTTACTTTTTAAGAAGAGGAAGTGCAACAATTAGTGTAACTATCAAATAGCTTACTCCGGCACAAAACAATGCTGTTGATAAATTGAACTGATCGGTTAAATACCCCAGTGCAGGACCAATCACAGCAAAGTTGATACGGATTACAAAATTTCGAATTGATAAGATGGTAGCCCTCACTTCGGACTGCGTATAGCCATTAATGTAGTTTTTAAGGATCGGATGTGCAATGCCCCTAATGAGGTAAAAGAAGAACAGGATTGATAATCCGGCCAGACTGACTTGCCAGGCCGAGAGTAAATATCCAACTGACAATCCGATGATAATTAATAGCAGTGATTTTCGCTGCCCTAATTTGCTTTCTACTTTATACGATATCATGGATGAAAGCCCAACCGAAAGGTTCAGTAAAGTCCACATCGTCCCAAATAGCGGGAGTGGTAAATTTATCGCTTTAAAATAGGGTTGAACAAACCACGCGAAGGTTAACGATGCAGTTCCGGTAAATGAAGAAACCAGTAATGCTGACCGTAATTCGCGATGTTGAAAAGTTTGACGAATGGTTTTTAGAATGACACTAAAATTCTTAGCGATTGCATTAGCATGTATTTGAGGTTCTCTTAAAAGAAACGCTGCCGGAATGGCAACTGACGCTACAGCAAATTGAAAATAAAAGGGCATCCGTAAGCTGATGGTGGCTAATAATCCGCCACTAACTCCGGCAATGGCTTCAGCAAAGTTCCCCGACGAAGTAATCCATCCTTCCTGTTTCATGTATTCGTCCTCTCGTTTCGAAACCTTTAGGGTGTCATAAAGCAAGGCTGTATCTGCTCCCGAAACAAAGCTGTGCCCAATGCCTAAAACTATTTCAGCTACGGCAAAAGCCCAAAATCCAAACGAAAAACTATACATTGCAAACCCTGCCGATCCTAACAGTGCTCCCAGAATCAAGGTCTTTTTACGTCCCCAAACATCAGCCAGATAACCCGATGGAATTTCCATGGCTACAATAGCAACCGAATAAATGGATTTGAGCCAGAAAATTTCTTGCATGCTTAGTCCATTCTCCTGATAAAAAATGACCACAACAGGCATCACCAAATTGAACCATTTAGAGAATTTAATGAGGTAGAGGTTGGCAATATTTGGATGTCTAAATATATTCATGACGCAGCAAAAATAACAACTTTACCGATGAACAATCAGAATTGGTGAGTGAATCTCGAAAAGGTTATATCTCTTTCGAATTTTCAATTTAGAGGTCTGTTTTTTATTAAACTGAAAGATTCTTTCTAATTTTAGCACGAAGTAATTATTAATTGAATTTGTTGCTGTCGACTGACAGTTCTAATTTGTACAATATGAAATTATATTTTCCAGAAAACTACAAGTCTCATCTGGACTTAAAACAGACAGAAAAGGCCATCAAGTTAGTGAAGGATTTTTTCCAGCAAGATCTGTCTTCCGAGCTGAAGTTGAGTCGAATTACCGCTCCTCTTTTTGTTATGAAAGGAACTGGTATTAATGATGATTTAAATGGTATAGAGCGTCCGGTTACTTTCCCTGTAAAAGAATTAAATGATCAGGTTGCCGAAGTTGTGCATTCATTGGCCAAGTGGAAGCGAATGACATTGGCTGATTTAGATGTTGACCCGGGCTATGGGATTTACACCGACATGAACGCCATTCGCCCGGATGAAGAGCTGACCAACATCCATTCATTATACGTTGATCAATGGGATTGGGAACGTGTGATTTCAGATGAAGAAAGAAATCTTGATTTTCTGAAAAAGGTCGTCCGTAAAATCTATACCGTCTTATTGCGAACCGAGTTTTTTGTCTATGAGCATTATCCTCAAATCAAGCCGATATTGCCCGAAGAAATTACGTTTATCCATGCCGAAGATCTGGAGGCCGAGTATCCTACACTTACCTCCAAGGAGCGCGAAAATGAGATAGCTGAAAAATATGGAGCCGTATTCATTATCGGAATTGGAGGCTCACTGCCCGGTGGCGAAAAGCATGATGGACGCGCCCCTGACTACGACGACTGGTCGACGGAAACAAAAGCCGGATATAAGGGCTTGAATGGCGATATTGTTATCTGGAACCCCACCCTGCAAAGCTCGTTCGAAATATCTTCCATGGGAATTCGGGTAGATAAGGAGGCTCTGCTTCACCAGCTAAAGTTGACTGCTAACGAGGATCGGAAAGACTTACTATGGCACAAACGTTTACTGAATAATGAATTTCCGCTTTCAATAGGAGGAGGAATAGGGCAGTCTCGTATTTGCATGTATTTCCTTCGAAAAGCACATATCGGTGAAATTCAGTCGAGTATCTGGCCCAATGAAATGTACGAGCAGTGCCGAAAACACAACATTCACCTTGTTTAAAACAAGCTGCACTTTATAAGGAGTAAAAAGTGCTTTAGGGTGATTGCTTTTTTTGATATTTTTATATCTTTGCAACCGCTTTAAGGATGCCTCGGTAGCTCAGTTGGATAGAGCAACTGCCTTCTAAGCAGTAGGTCATGGGTTCGAATCCCGTCCGGGGTACACAAATACAAACTAATTTGAATTAAAGGTGCTTAAAATCAATGGATTGAGCACCTTTTTTTATTTGGCTTAACTAGCCAAATTTTCTATGTAGTCACTAAACAGAACCCTTGGTAGTTTTTAAGAATGGGGAGATGACTTGCTCTGCTCCATATAATTTAAACATCTCTTCATCGGTAAGTAAGTAGGTCGTCCCAAAGTGAAGGAGTAATCCTTTTGACTAATTTTGCTATGAATAACGCTTTGGTTCCTTTTTTCTAAAACCAAGTGTTTGATTTATTCAACAGACTGGACCGATGGACTGTTTCTCCTTTTAGCCTCTTTCCCGAAACCGTCAATTCAATGTTTTGGTCATAACAACGAAAATATATCTGCCACACTAATCACCGAGAGAATCACAATAAGAAGGATGCCTTCTAGCTTGTAACGCTTGTTTTATCACTTTCCTGAAGATCTATTTGGCAAAACGCAGCCCTGAATTCACTTATTGTTAAATATTTTTAGATCAATGATTATCAATACACATGCAAATTCAGCTCCTCGTAAACAACAGCAAGTAAGTTGATACTTAAACAAAACAAGAGAAAAATTTTAGCTAGATTCTTGCGTTAAAGGGAGAGTTTGCCCTAATTTTTCCATTCTATTTATTCGGAACCCTCAGGCTGTTTTGTAAAATAGAAACCAGATCATCAGCATTGTATGGTTCCGGAATAATCCACTTTGAGTCATAAATCATTTTAGGAATAGCAGCTTTCCCATTCTGGATAGTTTGGCCAAAAGTATGAACACAACTTTGTAAATACGCTTCAAGCCATGGGTCGGATAAAGCAGCATTGAACTTTTCACGGCCAAGCAACTCTATAGCTTTTGCTCTGGTTGATTTCGGACTTCGCGGGTTCCAGCGATTACCACTTTCGTAAGTAAACATCCAGTTATCAAACGAAGGGAACGCTTCGCTATTGGCTCGCCAAACTGCAAGTCCGATTTTGGCCAGCTCGCATGAATTTTTGAACGCACTTTTATTGCCCGGAATGTATGAATTACAACAATTTTCAAGAGGCGTTGGACATAATACGAAAGCCAATTTACCTTCATACTGGCGCACAGCCTCGTTCAGCATAAAATGTATTTTTTGGCAATGTGCACACTGATAGTCAAAAAGTAATGACACCTTATAAGGAGCATCCGGAGATCCTACCAAGGGAACATTCTGATAATCTACTTCCGGAATAACCAGTGCTGCTTCTTCGTTGTTTTCGGAAGCTGAAGGGATAAAATTATATTGAGACACGGCAACTATTCCGGATAAGGCCATCCCAATTACAATAAAAGTCAGCAAACTTGAAGTGGAAACTAATCGCTGGTGAACATTGGAATGATCACCTTGATTTGGATTAGAATTTTTGTGTTTCCCGGCTTTTTGATGCACAACGTGTTCTTTGCTTGCCCTCCATATAATTAGAACAGACAAAATTAAACCTGTTGTGTGGGTTGTCATGCAGTAAATACAAAATTCACCAATAATCCATTTTTGTAAAATTGTAAACCAAATAGCACTACCGGCAATCGCACCTCCCAATAACAATAGTACATTCCAGGCCAGCCGTCGTAGTGATTGCTCGGTATCCGAACCAATATAAAAACAAGAAAACAACATGGCAAGATAAGCACCACCGGCAATACCACTAACAGGTAAAACTCCGGCTATCATCGACCAACGACTACTTAGTACCTGATCGCATGAACTTCCTCCCCCACATCCGGCCATAGCGCCTCCGACAAGTGAATGCCAGCTTAAGAAAAGACTTAACAACAAAGCCAAGAGGATTAATCCCAAGAGTAATTTTCGCCACCAGCTCCAAGCGGGTTGAGATGATTTCATTCGTGTAGTACTTGCCATTATTTAGTTCAGTTATTGAAAAAAAGAAAACTCCGCGACGCTGAGCTGCAATCAGGTCGCGAAGTTTACATTATTTTGTTAGAAACACTGTCTTTCTATCCGCTAAAGCATCCTAAAACTGGTTAGGAGCTCCCGGAGTAGGAATGTTACTTGAAAGCTGAGCTCCCATTTCGTGTATTTTTGTCAACGGTGTAGCTAATGTAATACCCGAGCCTGAAACTTCTTCTCCCACGTTGTGGCTATTTGCAAGTGCCTCTGCAACTGTTACAAAAGTAGTTGGACCTTCGCCTTGCGGACGCCACCAAAACCGACGTTTGTCTGTGCTTGAAGCTACTACCGCAGTTTCAAGGTTCGCACCGCTACCTATTGTAATCGTCTGTCCGGCACTAAACCCTTCAATACTTTCAACCGGAATAATTGTTTCGCCTGCTTTAGTTGAAGTACTTACCTCTGTTCCTCCGGCTGTACCAACAATAGTAATGATAGCTGTTTCGCTTTCATCAATACCAACAACCAGTTTTTGTCCGATTCTGAAATCAGCTATATTATTCACTTTAATATTGTTTGAGCCCACCTCAGATGCTAAGGCCAGCGTGGTGGTTTTTTGCATCTTAAAATCGTTACAGTTGCTATCGTTATCATTTCCATCGGGGTAACGACCTGTGCTTCTGTTTGGCAAAGCGATTGGAGACGAATTTCTTCGGCTTGTGCCTCCGCTCAAAGCCGGAGACTCGGTATAACATCCCAATTCGCCTGATCCTGAAATAGCATGATAACCTTCAGATGCCCATGGGTCAACAACTTCGCCATAGTTGAGTCCATCAACAACATTACCATCGGCATCGCGCAATACCATATTACCGGCATAATTTGAAAGCGCCGGGCCTCCAAATAACTGATCAGCTGTACGTGTTCCCTGATAACCTGCTGATGTTACTTTTGCATCACTTACAACATCATCAACCTGGTGAGATTTAGCCAATGGCTGGTCAAGAGTTATCGCGAAAGACAATGGCAGCACAGGCTCGTTGCTTTTATGTTCGAAAGCAGTAGCCGGCTCAAAGCTGATTCCTGTTCCCCATACGCTGAAAGGCATGTTATAGGTATGGTTGAATTTTAGCGGCTCAGCCAAATCCAATCCTGTTCCCTGCTCTTCTTCATCAGTTATCGGGCCACCAAAGGTATTTCGAACCGATGCTGTTCCAACTTTTGTAACTGTTACCCATTCAATTCCGTGTCCTTCGCTATCAATATCAAGTCTGATTTTATCACCCACAGAGATATCTTTTACTGATGATACTTTGATATTTGTGTCGCCAATTTTTGCGTCGTCTGATAACCAGGCCTGTGTACCTCTTTTACCTACTTCAGTTATGGTAACCACCTCGTATTTTTCAATATCGCGGGCTACTGCCGGATAAGTAGCACCATAACCGATGGCCATTTTCTGACCCACTTCAAAATTATCGATACTCTCAACTGGGATATTGGTTGAACCTTTTGGAATGGTAATGACCGGACCTTCAGGAAGGGGTTGCCAAACCGTTGTAGGTGTTCCCGGATCAAGTGGTCGACGGTAGCCATACGATGCCATAAAGCTAGTTGGCTCTTCTACTTCTCGTTTTTTTGGTGGGATGGAGATGCCTTTAATCTTTTTGGTTTCTTTATCTGCTCCGGTGCCAATCTCAATTTCATCGCCAACCGACATTCCGGTTGTACTTCTCACATAAATTGTTGATTCTCCTTTTTCAGCTGGAACAGCCAATCCTGAAGTTGACAGACCCAATAAATAAAAGTCGTGTGCGGCAAGTTTGGTTCCCGCAGGAACATTAATAGCCGAAAAGATAGGTAACTCTGCCTGGTGCTGAGTTAATGACCAGTTTGAAATATCAACTTCACTTTCACCGGCATTGTACAATTCGATAAACGTATTTGTTAAATTTTCGCCACTACCAATACTAAATTCATTGATTTTTATCGGACTTACATTACGTACTTTTTCAATAGCAACTTCAGTTTGGGGCCAACCGTTTACCGGGTTTGTCCATGTAGCCTTACCAATGATATCAGCATTTAAGGTTTCAGAACCGGAAACTACTCTAAAGTTTACACTAACGCTTTCTCCCGGTTCAATTTGGTCAGCAAACTTCTTCACTGTTTCATTAGAACCGGAAACAACAGCTGTCCATCCATTAGGTGCTTCAATTCTCATTTCAAGATCATAAACTGCAATTTGTGAAGTATTTGTATATGTAACAGTCGTGTTTTGAGTGGTATTAGGAGCAAATGTTTGCAGCCCCGGAGGTGTTTCAACCGAAGAAGCAGGAGCAATACTTACTTGTGCAACCGCATAAGATGCGTCAACAATATTTTGCTGAATTTTCTGGTTTGTTTCTTTTGACGGGAATGTTCCTGCAGCTGTCATTGCAGCTTCGTAAAATGTTCCCTGCGAATAGTTATTATTATCACCACCGTTACCCAAGACAATAGCTCCTTGTTTACGCATCGGATCGTAGCTGCTTGTTTTGTCTGAGAATCTATCGTTTATAATACGACCACCATCGTACATTACCTGCAAATCTCCTCCTTGCGCATCAGCCCCCATCGATCTCCAATGACCAGGTTCTCCATCGGCAGTAGCCGTTACAAAACGCCATGAGATACTTGGAAGATCCGCACAATATTTATCATTAGGATCAGGATTAACACAACCTACTAAGTTGTTTTCCTGGTCAGTCATAATCCATGGACCTTGCCCGTGCCCATAATACCAGAGACTGGCATTACCATAATAGGTCGACTCCATGGTGCCATCGCCATCATCACGGCTGTCGGTTTCTACATTTCCATAATTAAAACAGCAGCCATCATTGAAATGGTGTCCGTTAATTACCCAATACTGGCCTTGTGACTGGTCGTCAACAGCAGTTCCCTTTGTGTCGTTCCAGCGAAGCCCCATATCTGGAGCAATAAAAACACCATAAACTTTATGTCCCTGAACTGTAACCGGAGCCATATGAGCCATTGGTACGTTGTTAAACCCTCCCATTGCAGGGCCAATAAATGCTCCGCGAGGTGCCTGCTTAAGGTGGTTCTCCATACCAGACTGGTCGTAAAGCGTGGTAATCCAGCAATAAGTATCAGCACAGAATTCATCCTGAGCGGCGGCATCGGCATATCCGCCCGGATCTCCTTCACTTGGCTGAACGACATCTATATCAAGGGTTTTACCATCCGACATACGCATCACTTGGTAAAGAGGTCCGTTATATGATGCGTATAATGCACGTGTACTACTGTGGGCTGCCACACATGGTGCTCCACCTTCCGCATAGATGTCGCATGGACCTTCTGTCCGCGAGGGAATTACATCGGGCTCGCCCTCCGACATGGCCATCATCATCATAACAGATGGCAGTACAAGTGCCAACGTTAAAATTGCTAAAAATCGGTTTTTCTTTTTCATAAACATTCTACTTGATTTAAGTCGTTTTAATTTAGTTCAAAATATTCTATCTACATCTCCTTCATCCAAAATTGCTCAAAGATTGCAATCATTTCAATCGTTTTAATCCTGTTATTTTCTGCCATTTCTGAATACGATTAAAAGTCAGAATCGATTTCCCAGAACATTCATTTCAGTTAGTTTATTTCAAATTTTATCGTTTTGCTTGCGACAACCAGAAGCCGGAACGTATAAAACAGCACACTAACAATGAGCCATGTAAATGTAAACTCACTTATATGATAAGGTTTTAAAAAATCAATCAAAACCTTATAATATTTGTGCTAAAAGGATTAATAATCCCATTTTCATTTCAATAATGTGTTATATAAAAAATGGTTGTCCGGGACTTGATGAATCTCAAGTATCTCCGGACAACCTTCTTTTCTGCTTTATTTAAGACCTGCTAATTTTCCTCGAATACGATCTCTGGTTTAGAGGTAACTCCCATTTTTTGCTGTAATCTTTTCACCATGTAATACACAACAGGAACGATAATCATTGACAGGATCATG
>NZ_JBSQYS010000019.1:0-85360 GCF_055140945.1 Sunxiuqinia sp. | reverse complement strand
ACCGATGTTGCAAAAGGAGCCTCTGATATGATTCTGATGGACGACAATTTCGCAACCATTGTTTCAGCCATCGAACAGGGACGGAATATTTACAATAACATTAAAAAGGCAGTTATCTTTTTGCTAACATGTAATCTGGGTGAAGTAATCGCCATGTTTGTAACACTTCTGATAGGTTTGCAAGCCCCGTTAATTGCCACCCAATTGCTTTGGATCAACCTCATTACCGATTCTCTCCCAGCAATTGCTCTGGGTATGGATCCCGGAAACCCTGATGTGATGAAAGAAAAACCACGCGATGCAAAAGAAAGTTTCTTCGCAGGGGGCGCAGGACTTCATCTTATTCTTGGCGGTGTATTAATTGGTGCGTTAACAATACTGGCTTTCTGGTTCGGTTATTACGAACATGGGTACAGCCCGTTTGACAAGTCAGCTCCTGAAAATACAGTTGAATATGCCCGGACAATGGCTTTCATGGTACTGGTGATGTGCCAGTTGTTTTTCTCCCTTGCCGTCAGGAACAGTTCAAAATCAATTTTTCAGATTGGGATTTTCTCCAATAAATATCTGGTTGGAGCCATTGTTCTGGGAGTACTGCTTCAATTAATCGTAATCAGTGTTCCGTTTATGCAAAGGGCATTTCATTTGCAAATGCTTGATTTGGGAGGTTGGTTATTCGCAATTTCCTTAGGATTGGTTCCGTTGCTGGTTAACGAGATTGTCAAAATATTTATTCGGGCACGGTTAAAACGTGCAAATGTATGAATGATGTAACGTATTCCTGAAATTGTGTAACCCTTGACAACTTAATTAGACGTAAATTTATAGAAATCAAATACCTTTAACATATGGAAAATAATTTCAACATAAATAACATCGAATCGCCTGTTTTGAGAAAAATGCTGAAGTATAGAAATATTATCATCCTTGTATTTATTTCATTGCTGCTTGTCTTTAGCGCATTTTTCCAAGTTGAACCTGAAGAGGTAGGAGTTATTACCCGTTTTGGTAAATATGTGAGAAAAGTTGAACCGGGGCTTAACATGAAAATGCCTTTTATAGAAACGGTGTATAAAGTACCTATTGAAAGACAACAAAAGCTTGAGTTTGGTTTCCGAACAGTACGCGCTGGGGTTAATACTCAATATACCAGATCTGGCGCCAAAGACGAGTCTTTAATGCTTACCGGCGATCTTAACCTTGCCGATGTGGAATGGGTTGTTCAATACCGTATTAATGATCCTTTCAATTATTTATTTAAGGTAAGGAATCCTGAAAATACATTGCGTGACGTTTCAGAAGCTGTACTCCGACAAATTATTGGAGATCGCACAGTAAATGAGGTGCTTACGGTTGGGCGCACTGAAATAGCCACTAAAATGGTAGAACTTGCGAATCAAATATGCAAGGAATATTCACTAGGAGTTAAAATCGACCAGATCGTACTGCAAGATGTTAATCCGCCCGAACCTGTAAAAGCTGCTTTTAATGCCGTAAACCAGGCACAACAGGAAAGGGAGACCTTGATTAATCAGGCAAAATCGGAGTACAATAAGGTTATACCCAAAGCAAGCGGACAGGCAGAGGAAACA
The DNA here is from genome assembly GCF_055140945.1 of Sunxiuqinia sp. NCBI lineage: Bacteria > Pseudomonadati > Bacteroidota > Bacteroidia > Marinilabiliales > Prolixibacteraceae > Sunxiuqinia > Sunxiuqinia sp. Next base: position 83,768 of record NZ_JBSQYS010000019.1, on the reverse strand, counting down.
ATACAACAGGCGGAGGGATTTGCCACCGAGCGGGTAAATAACGCACTGGGCGAAGTGGCCCGTTTTAATGCTATTTATACAGAATTCGTTAAAGCGCCCGAAGTCACTAAAAGGAGGATTTATCTCGAAACAATGGCATCCGTTTTACCAAAGTTGGGCAGTAAAATCATTATCGATGAACAAGGAAACAACGTATTGCCCTTGTTGCAAATGCAATTAAATAAATAACACCTCGGAATTATGAAGAAGAATAAAATTATATTTTTAAGCATAGCCATAGTAGTATTGCTAGTAGTGGTAATACAAAGTGCATATGTTGTAAAAGAAACAGAACAGGTAGTTATTACTCAATTTGGAAAACCTGTGGGAGAAGCTAAAACAGAACCGGGGCTAAAGTTTAAAACACCCTTTATCCAAAAAACCAATTATTTCGAAAAACGCTACTTGGAGTGGGATGGGGATCCAAACCAAGTGCCAACAAAAGACAAAAAATTCATTTTTGTTGATACCTATGCGCGCTGGCAGATTACCGATCCATTGCAATTCTTTAAAAGAATGACCAATGAAAGGGGCGCGCAATCCCGTCTAGATGATATCCTTGATGGTGAAACCAGGGATTATATTGCAGCCCATGACCTGGAAGAAGCTGTACGTTCTCAGAACAGGGTTCCGGCTTCCTCAGGCGCAACCGGTGAAATGATTTCAGATTCGCTTGCCACTATATCTGTTGGACGGGAGGAATTACAGGACATGATTCTTATTTCTGCCAACCAGAAAGCACAGGATCTTGGTATTGTTATTCTCGACTTTCGGTTTAAACGGATTAACTATGTTCAGGAAGTAAGTGCGCAGGTATACGAACGTATGAAAAGTGAACGATTTCGAATCGCTGATAAATTCAGGTCTGAAGGGCAGGGAGAAGCTTCACGTATTAATGGCGAGAAGGAAAGGGAATTAAAAGCAATCCAATCCGAAGCTTATAGAAAAGCAGAAGAAATAAAAGGAAAGGCCGATGCCAAAGCTGCAGCAATATACGCTTCTGCTTATGACCAAACATCTGCATCACGCGAATTATACGGTTTTTTAAAATCGATGGAAACTTTCGAAGCAACATTTGACACCACTACATCTGTTATTTTATCTACTGACAGTGAGCTCTTCAAGTACTTGAAAAGTATGAAATAACGAATGGTCGTGTCGACAATTTAGCCGATCCGTGAAGTTGGAGATCAGAGCGCTGCTGACTTGCTGGCTGAAATTCTGAAAATGGAAGACGACCATTTTGAGTGGGCAGAAATACAATTCACTGATTGGCACACACTGTCGAATATGCTCCAGTAAATACACTGTTTGAAAAATTTATTAGACTATTAATTGGAGATTTAATTCGACGTAGAATGAGGATTTTGCTTTTTCGAAGAAATCTATTTTGTCCATAAATATGTTTTGATAAATATTTAAATGGCGGATATCCTATCACCTGAAAGAGTTGTATATGCTCTAAATGAAAAGATATCAAATGTGAATGATGTAATTCTTTTCAAAAGTTCTGTAAAACCGAATGCCAATTCAGGAACTAACTTTATACTGACAGGTGGCTGACGGTTCAACTTGGGAATGGTTTTACGCCCGTTATATCAAGGAAATAGAAAGGACACGATTTGAAATGTCTGCCTTGCAATGAAACACCAAAACATAGCCTGCCGGGTATTTTTAGCTTATAGGCTGTTTTCTATTTTAATTATCAAAACTATAAACATAAATGTCATGAAAAATTCAGACCTCAATAACCTTAGATTACTGATTCCATACACTTTCATGTTCGATTTTACTGAATATAGCAGAATAGCTTTATCAGTCGATTATGCTCCTGCCGTGAATCTAACACAGGATAATCATGTATACGGCATGTTTTGGCTGAGCTGACCATGTTACTTGATAAATTAATCAATCTTCAAAACTTGAAAAGGATGAAAAATCGGCTGCTATTAGCCCTTGTTGCATGTCTTTTAGCAGAATGTGCCATGAATATGTTAACGGGCCGCAATCAAGTGAGCTTAGTGCAGGAATCTGAATTGCAACTAATGGCCGTTGACCAATACAAAACATTTTTGGATGAAAATAAGGTTTTCCGATCCAGTAATCGGGAGGCTGCCATGGTTGATCGCGTTGGTGCCCGTATTTCAAATGCAATAACCACATTTTACAACAACAAGGGACAGGGATCAGTGTTGGAAAGATATCAATGGGAATTCAATACCATAGATGGTAGAGATCAATGCCTGGTGCATGTCTGGCGGTAAAGTGGTTGCTTTCACCGGATTGTTGTCTGTAACACAGAATGAAACAGCTCTTGCGATAGTTATAGGACATGAAATTGCACATGCTGTGGCTAAACATGGTTCGGAACGCATGAGCCAGAGTTTAGTTCAGCAATTAGGAGGTGTGGCGTTGCAGGTTGCCCTGTCTCAAAAAAACACAAGAAACGCAAGACCTGTTTTTGATGTCTTATGGAGTCGGAAGCCAGCTAGGCGCTTTGCTACCATGGTCGAGGCAGCAGGAGACAGAAGCTGATCAGTATGGGTTGGTATTTGCAGCCATGGCCGGTTATGCCCTCGGGAGGCAATTCCCTTTTGGTAACGAATGTCTAAAGTCGGGGGGGGTAAAGCTCCGGAATTTCTGAGCACTCACCCTTCTGATGCCACATCGGTTGAGAAAGTTAAAACAGTTTATGCCTGAGGCGCTGAAGTATTATACTTCACGGAATTAGCGATATCAGTACATGTAAAGGAAAAAAGTGACAGAAGTAATATAAAAATCATAATTTTATGGGGCGCATCGAAATAAATACAAGAATTCCCGAGAGTGATCATAAATTTGATTATCGGGAGGCAGTGAAAGTTTTAAATTCAGAGATCTTGAAAATAACCATGACAATTTGGGATTATTATCCTGAGTTAATCGGATTTATAGAGGAAATGCCTACCAAATTCTCTGATGAAAGAAATTTAGAAATAACATATAATCAACTAAAAAGCTATTCTGAATCGCTGAATTCACTTTTGACCAAATACATTTTGGAACATTCCATTAGTTCGAAATAAAACAGGATTTATTCCAAGCTATTGAGGTTCAACAGGAAATAGAACGAAAGGCGAATAAAAATGAAAATCAAGTCAAACAAATTTAAGGTGAAGCCCGGAGAAAAAGTCAAGCTTGAAGACTGCCCTACAAACGTAGAGTCTATCGCTAAATCGAAGAAAAAATATAAAAAGCTTCTGGAGAAACATGTTGATGAGCTGAGTAAGCTGCAACGCCTGCACTATGCTTCGGGTCGTTACGCCGTTCTCCTGATTTTTCAGGGAATGGATGCTGCCGGTAAAGATGGTGTCATCAGGCATGTTATGTCTGGGATTAATCCACAATCTTGTCAGGTTTTTAGTTTTAAACAACCGAGCACCGAAGAGCTGAAGCATGATTTCCTATGGCGTACAACGAAGTGTTCGCCGGAACGTGGGCGAATCGGCATTTTCAATCGTTCCTATTACGAGGAAGTACTCGTCGTGCGGGTGCATCCGGAGATTTTGAAAAAACAGGGGCTGCCTGATGAATCGCTTGATTTAGATGCGATTTGGAACGGGCGATATCGCTCGATCGTTGAAATGGAAGAACACCTCCACCGAAATGGCACCCGGATCATAAAGTTTTTCCTCCACCTATCGAAAGAGGAGCAACGAAACCGCGTTGTTGATCGCATTGATGATCCGGATAAAAACTGGAAATTTAGTATCTCTGATATGAACGAGCGTAAATACTGGGGTAAATACATGGATGCGTTTGAGTGTTGCCTAAACGAAACAAGCACAGAACACGCTCCTTGGTATATTATTCCCGCTGATGACAAGGAAAATGCCCGTTTAATCGTTTCCAAAATTATACTCGACACATTTAATGAACTCGACATGGCTTATCCTGAAACCACCGATAAACACCGTCAGGAATTACAATCGATACGGGAGCAACTTCTAAAGTCTGACTGACTAATCTTTTAGCACGCTGGACCTGAATGGCCGAAATTTTTAGAAGTAATAGAATTGGGCAATTTCTAACATTCATCGACAATTTATTTCATCAACTTAATTTATGAACAACATTGATCTCAAAATAGAAGAATTCAAGAAGTATTATTTCTCTAAATTAGCGTATTATAACTCGGGCTTGATATTTTTTATCAAGCTTATTGAGATGCTGCCGACTGTAGAGCATGCTTCAGGAAGGGTTAAAGACTACGATGAATGCCTGAGTAAATTTGAACGAAAATATTTGCCAACGATTGCTTCAGAAAGCAACGATTATCAAATTATTGATTCTTTGTCAGATTTTATAGGGATTCGGGTTGTATGCCTTTATTTGCGCGAGGTAAACATAACTAGAAGGGGCTTGCGCAAGTATTTCAGAGAAGTTGCCATTACCGATAAAACGGATCAGATGGAGAGTACAGATGATAAATTTGGGTATAAAAGTTTACATCTCGATCTTCGGTTAAATGCCAAATACAGCAAAAAGGCCGAATTTGCTCCCTATGCAAATATTCGTTTCGAGTTGCAGATCAGAACAATCATTCAGGATGCCTGGAGTGTATTAGACCATAAAATTAAATACAAGAAGAGTATTCCGCACAGTTTGAAACGAAGGATAAATCGCTTGTCTGCTTTGTTCGAAATTGCAGATGATGAATTTCTGCGGATCAATGATGAAATTATTCTGGAAGAAAAGAGAATCAGCGATCGGATAAAAAAGGGAGGTGTTATTGAGAGCGATGAGCCACTGGATGTTTTTAGATTTCTATTTGTGGCATTGAAACATTTTCCAGCATACAACTTTATTGAGTTTAAAGTAGATGGATTTGTGCAGGAAATACTGGATGTGAAGAAGGGATTTACTGAAAGTGAATTGAATGATGTTCTGGAAACTTACTTACATGTAGCTGATGGAATTGCTAGAAAGGAAAAAAAAGCACTAAACCCCTACACCAAAATTCGCTATTGTCTTTTTCTGTTCGATCGTGTTTTGTTTTCACCAATGCTATCCACCTATCAGCGAAACAGTATTTTGCCGCTTAAGGAATAAGTTATAAACACCTAAATTAACATTAGCTTGGGCAAAGAGAAAAGCGAATGACTTCAAAATAAAAGACGAACAAACTTCTCAATTGTTTGGTATTTTGTTTGAGCCATTTTTAAAATGCTTTTCCAGCATATTAACCAAAATCATTTTGTTAAATCGCTTTAGTATATAATCGTTGCATCCAACTTTTTGTGCTTTTTCTTTGTCTTCGAAATATCCGAATGCTGTTTGTGCGATAATTACAACCTTCCGATTAAACAGTCGTATTTGTCTGACTGCTTCATAACCGTCCATCTCGGGCAATTGAATGTCCATCAGAATCAAATCGATATCTGAGTGAGATCGGCCGGCTTCGACAGCATCAATTCCTGTTTTTACGCTAATAATTTCATTACTATATTTTTTCAGGATTGTCTTCAAAAGTATTATTGATGATTCGTCGTCTTCAGCAATTAATATTTTCAAGCCTTTTTCAGGCAAAAGCATCTTTGTATCAGCGTTGGTTTGTTTTTTGTTCTTCCGCTTGTCTTCATCCAATACTTTAATCGGAATGGTAAAATAAAATGTTGATCCTTTGTTTGGTTCGCTTTCTGCCCAGATCGTTCCTCCTAACAATTCCACATAGGCTTTACTAATTGTTAAGCCCAATCCTGAGCCTTCATTGATCTGACTCTTGAATTCATCTCCCTGTCTAAATCGCTGGAAAATTTTTTCAAGTTGGTCTGGTTCTATTCCTGATCCAGTATCTTTTATAAAAAATTTAAGCAGTGGTTCTTCTTTTTTGTACCCGAATTCGATGGAGCCTTTTTTTGTGAATTTCAAGGCATTTTTTATCAGGTTGGTTAAGATTGCAATGATTTTATCCCGATCAGTTTGAATAACCGTTTGTTGTTCTGCAATTTCCTTTTTGTACGAAAGCCGAATCTTCCTTTTTTTAGCTTCAGGTTTAAAAAACAACTCCATATACTCGAGCTGTTCGTCTATGTTGGTATCCGAAATCGAAATTTCGATTTGTCCGGACTCCACTTTTGAAATACTGATGATATCATTGATAAGTGACAATAAATGATCACCACTTTTTTCGATAATCTCGATGTATTTTTGTCGATCGTCAGTTTTTACTTGCGGCCTTTTCAAAAGCTCTGTAAAGCCCAGAATCCCATTCATCGGAGTTCGGATTTCATGGCTCATATTGGCAAGAAATGCTGATTTTAAGCGATCGCTTTCTTCCGCCTTTTCCTTGGCTTTGTTCAGATCCTCTTCGTACTTCTTTAGTTCCGTTATATTGTGCCCAATCCCGACAAGTCCGGTGATTTCTCCCTTGTAGTTTTTAAGCGGGATTTTAGTCGTCGATGTCCAGGTTCTGTTACCCTCTTTGTCTATAAAGTCTTCAATTTGATCAATGATTGCTTTACCTGATTTGATTACTTTTTGATCATCGTCATAACCACGTTGACCGATTGTTCCGGGAAACAATTCAAGGTCAGTCTTTCCAAGAACTTCTTTTTCACTTTGATATCCAATATGTCTGACATCTGAAATATTGGCAATTACTTTTCTGCAATCCTTATCCTTAATGTAAATAAAATCAGGAAGGTTATCAATTAATGTGCGCAATATTTTACGGCCGTTCACGAGCGCTAGTTTTGCCTGCTTCTGTTCTGTGGTATCCAGAACATTTACTAAGCATTGTACCCCATCCTCGTCAACTATACCAGAAAGGTAGAGCCACCTTGGACTATCGTCATTTGTGATCAATGCTATTTCACAATTCTCTTGAGTTTCGCTTTCAAATATTTGTTGCATAAAGTGATTGAAAATTAGTTTTGAATCACTTAATAGGAATGAGGAAAAGTGTTTTTTTTTCAGCTGCAACCGTGTGCTGCTAAGGATGCTTGCAGCCTTGAAGTTTAGCTCTATTATTTTACCCTCTTTGTCAAGAGTAAAATAGCCGGTTGGAGCAAAGTCGTACAGCTCGACATATTTCTCTGCTGCTCTTTGTGCATTGGATTTTGCCTGGATCAATTCTTCATTTTGAAGTTCCAGTTCAATTTGATGGACTTCCAGCTCATGAATAATTTTCAGCACATCGGCTTCGGGCAGCGAAGAATCTGATTTCGATTTTTTATTCTTTATTAATTCTTCAGCCTTTTGACGAAGCAATTCGAAATCTGTTTGATTGACTGTTTTTTTCATTGATCCTTAATTTTGAATTGTCATAAATACATATTCAGGAGCGGATTTGTTACGCTTAACGTTCCTTGCTTTTTCTTAATTCCTCATTGAGTCTTTTGAGTTCTATTTCCAACTTTTTTGCTTCGGTAATATTTGTAAATGTCGTCACCAATCCGTCAATCCGGTCATCAACGGTACGATAGGGCATGATTCTGACATTGAACCATCTTTTATCTTTTGTGCTAACAGCTGTTTCGTGCGACGCTAAATTTTTCAATACTTCACGGGCATGAATTTCAATTTCGGAATACTCCAAATTACTAACTAAATCGGTAAAAGGTCTGTCGATATCTGCATCGCGAAGCTTAAAAATTTGGGTTGCCTTATCGGTGTACCTGCGGATATGAAGTTCTTTATCGAGAAAAAGGGTCGCAATCTCGGTGCTATTCAGCAAATTCTTCATGTCGTCGTTTGACCGGGCATGGTCATTAACTTTGCTTTGCAGTTCAATATTAACGGTTTGTAGCTCTTCATTTAGGCTTTGCATTTCTTCTTTTGAAGTTGTTAGCTCTTCGTTAGTCGACTGCAATTCTTCGTTAGTCGATTGCAATTCTTCGTTAATTGATTTCAGTTCTTCCTGCGATGTTTGCATTTCTTCGCGTGTGCTTTGAAGTTCTTCATGACTTTGTTGCAATTCAATTTCTAATTCTCTCACACGACCGGTTGAAATCCCTTTTACTTTTTTTGTTTCTGTCAATTCGGGCTGAATGGGTGCAGGTATCTCGGCAAACAAGATCATTACCATCCCTTTCAGGGGGTCTGGGTTTTCTATTTGTTGAATCGTCAGGTTTACAAACTGAACTTCCTTGTTGCTGCCAATTTTTAAGTTGCTGATGTTTATGGCATCATTACTCTGAACGGCTTTACGGAAGGCTCCGGGTAGTACTTGTCGTAATCCTTCGCGAGCCATTGCATGGATATTCCAGTTCGCCTTACCTGCTGCCGGCTCAATGTATTTTCCTGTTCGTCCGGTTATGTAGAGTATATCGCCATTCACATTGACCAGTACACTCGCCGGAGCATAGTTTTGGATGATAAAATGATCGGCCAGCGTTTGTATGTTTTCAACAGCTTTAGTAAATAATTTCTCCGTAGAATTTGATTTTGGCCTGAAAAACGAACTCGGGAAATCAACCAATTCAGGAGAGATTAGCGTTTGCGTACATCTGAAAATTTTCAACTTGGGATTAATTTCCTCGAAGCTGTCATGTAGTTGTCCTAAAGACTCTGCGGTGCCGAGCACCATGATTCCACCATTATTCAAGCTATAATTAAATAAATCCAATATTTTTTTCTGTAAATCAGATTCCATGTAAATTAACATATTCCTACAAGTGAGGATGTCAATCTTGGTAAATGGCGGGTCTTTAATTACATTCTGAGGTGCAAAAACGATCATTTCCCGAATGGTATTGTTTACACGAAATCCATCAGCCTCTTTGGTGAAAAAGTTCCGGATGCGGTCGGGTGAAACCTCGGCGGTGATATTTGAAGGAAAAAAACCTTTGCGTGCTTTGTTAATGGCGTCATGATCGAGATCGGTAGCAAATATTTGCAGACTGAGATTTTTGTGCAAGTTCAATTTCGCCATCGTTTCTTTAAAAATCATGGCTAACGAATAAGCTTCTTCTCCGGTGGAACATGCCGGAGTCCATGCACGTATGACATGATCATGAGGCATTTCTTCTATTAGCTTTGGTAAAACAGTTTCTTTGAGCTCATCCCAAACGGCAGTGTCTCGAAAAAAACTGGTCACCCCAATCAGCAATTCTCTGAATAGGATTTCGATTTCTTTAGGATTTTCCTGTAAAAAGCGGACATAGTTTTGAATTTTGTCGATTTGATGAATGCTTTTTCGCCTTTCAATGCGACGGAATAAGGTATTTTTTTTATAGGAAGAAAAATCATGTCCTGACATTTCCCGAAGCAGGATGATGATTTTGTCAATATTGCTTCGGTGTTTAATTTCCATCTCAGTATCCGGCATGTTTGAGACGGGCGAATTTATGAGATTGATTAGTTTGTCCGGTAGCTCTTCAGCGGGTGCAATTATATCAGGCTGGATAGCCTGGACTGCACTACGAGGCATTCCATCGAACTTAGCTGATTCTGGTTCCTGCACCATTACAGTGCCACCCTTCTCTTTGATAGCTTTTGATCCCAGGCTTCCATCCGATCCCATTCCTGAGAGGATAATGCCTATGCTTTTCTCCATTTGATCATTGGCCAGCGAAAGAAAGAATATATCAATGGGCAAGCGCAGTCCACGAGTTACAACCGGATCAAACAGATGCAAGGTGCCATTTAGTAACGACATGCTTTTGTTAGGCGGTATCACATACACATAGTTTGGTTTAATCCTAAGCTGGTCAGTTGCCTGCATGACTTTCATTTGGGTAATCCGTTGCAGCAATTCGGGCATGATACCCACATGGTCAGGATCTAAATGCTGGATGACGACGAATGCTAATCCGCTGTTGTCGGGCATGTTTCCAAAAAACAGCTCCAATGCTTCGAGTCCGCCGGCAGAAGCTCCAATACCCACAATAGTAACACCGGATTTTACTATAACTTTTGTTGGTTTTTCGGTAGATGGGCTCGTCATTATATTTGTATTTGAGCTTAGTTGATTCTTTTTTTGTTTATTGCCATAATTAGTAAAGGTACGTAAATACAGTTATGCATTCTTATTTTGTTTCAGGATAATAGCATTTTACGTTTTTGGTTTATCTATCTTTTACTTTACAAAGGGTAAAATTTCCCGTTCAAAATAAACCAAATCCTTTTCATTGGGCTTTTTCTGAATTTTACAGTAGTAAATTCGAGCAACATATCGTCTGATAATCAACTTTAAGTCTGGATTTACCTTTGCGTAGACCGTTTCACCTACCTGATATTTATTTTCCATGATTATTGGGTTATTCGTTGGAAATAGCAAACAGTATATTGTTCGGAGCATAACTAATAACCACTTTATATTGTGTCCGACTCATTTTTCTTTTTGCGCTTTGCTGCTTTAGCAGCCCTTTTTTCTTTTAAGTTCATTGCAGGCACTTTCTTGTTCCCTTTTTCTTTAACTTCTTTTTCTTTTGACATGATTTTATTTTTAATGATTAATAGGATACTGTATTTCCTTCGTAGCCACTCTTTATAACAGTCGACATCATTTTAAACCTTGTGCTAGCAATAAAGAAAAGAGGAGTGTGAGCAGGTATTGTAATTGCCTCGCCGGTTTTTAAAAGGTTCGATTTTTTTAATAACTATTTCTGCATTGCCTTCAACAATTTGGATAAACAAATCGAACGGAGAGATTTTTTCTATCAGCTTTTCTCCCTTATCAATAGCGATTATACTGACGTTTCCGGTTGGCTTTCGAATAATTATTTTTTTTTACCACTGAATTCGGAATGTAGTCGATACTCTCAATCAGAAGATGAGCCTTGGATTTTTCAATCTCAGTGTTGCGCATGTGTTCATTTTGTTTAATTAATTGGAGTAAAGTTAGCTTAAACCATGCCTGAAAAGCTTATACAATTGAGGATATAAGTTACATCATTCACATATTTCTCTATTTTTAATGAGCTTTCGTATTACAATCCGTAAACCTTTCGAAAATGATATCCATAAACGGTATAGGTAATCGCATCAACGATTGCACTTGGCTTTTTAAAAAGAGTCCAGATAATCAGCTTCCAATATTCTCCTCTTCCTTTGTTTACGATTCCAATAATGAAAACCGATTTAAGAAAAGCTTTGAAAAGTGAATAGCTGATTTTGGCTTGATGAGCTGATTTCTTGTTGTAATTTAGTAATAGTTTGCGAAGTCTTTTGTAGTATGGTTTTGTGCTGTAAATGTTCGAAATAATCTGGTTGTATCCTTCCAGTAAATCCTTGCTGTCCATTTTGGGAATAAAATTCATCGACAGATCTGTATTGTTTCCGGTTGTTTCGGTGGTCAGTCTGTTTTCTGCTTTCAATTGATGGTACAACTTGGTATTTTTAGGAGCATTTAATAAACCAACCATTGCTGAAACAATGCCACTTTGCTGAATAAAATCGATTTGACGTTGAAAGACCGATGGCGTGTCGCTATCGAAACCAACAATAAATCCACCAGATACCTGCATTCCTCCATTTTGTATTTTTTTGATACTGTGAAGCATATCTCTGTTTCTATTCTGAACTTTGTGACACTCTTCAAGCGAAATTTCATCGGGAGATTCAATGCCAATAAAAGTGGAGATAAAACCCGCCTTAGTCATCATGGTTAACAACTCTTGGTCATCAGCAAGGTTAATTGATGTTTGTGCGCTGAATGAAAACGGATGATGATGTTTTTGCATCCATTTTGTGATAGCAGGCAGCAAGTTAGTTTTAGCTTCTTTTCGGTTACCGATAAAGTTATCGTCGACTATTTGCACTGAACCCCGCCAGTTAAGTTTGTAAAGTGCATCCAGTTCTTGTAATACCTGAGTACTGGTTTTCATTCGAACTTTATGTCCCAGAAGCGAGGTGATCTCACAAAAATCACATGAATAAGGACATCCTCTGGAGATTTGTACATTCATCGAAGCATATTCATTGACGGATAACAGGTGGAAATCGGGGACTGGACTTGATTTCATGTCCGCATATTTGTCTGTTTTGTATACCCGCTGTGATTGTCCTTTCTTTAAATCATCTAAAAAAAATGGCATCGTAATTTCAGCTTCATTTAAAATAAAATGGTCAATTTCAAGATAACTCGCGTATTCCTGCGTGAAAAGGGGCCCACCACCGACGATTTTCTTCCCCCATTTTTTACATTCTGCAATTACCTTGCTCACCGACTCTTTTTGGATATACATGGCACTGATAAAAACATAGTCGGCCCATTGGATATCACTTGGCTGCAGATTGGTAATGTTCATGTCAACCAATTTTTTTTGCCAGCTCGAAGGTAACATGGCCGATACAGTAATTAGTCCCAATGGCGGTACTGCTGCTCTCTTCGATATAAACTTCAGTGCATGTTTAAAGTTCCAATATGAATCAGGACATTGTGGATATACCAGTAATACGTTCATCGTTAGTTTTAAATTTAGGGTTAATTTGCGTCTCCAAGCCCTTTGAAAAAAGGAATGAATAAATCAACTTGTGATTCTTCAATGTTCATTCTAATTTTTATTTATATATTTATGAAACATGTTCGGACATGCCAAGACTACTATCAAGAAATACGCAGGATATTCATATGATTGGCATTCATCGTATCGGAAAATTAAAGATCCTGTGATTTTCCTTACCTAGTGTATACAATGTTCTAAAATTCGGGATTTTGAATTGTTTGGATATTACACAATTCTTGAAAAGATTTGCATAATTCACACATCTTCGATCGTGTCGCGTCTCTTTTTTCTAAACTTGTTAAAATGGGAAGGTGTTAATCCGGTAAATTTTTTGAATTGATTGGATAGGTGGGCTACACTGCGATAATGAACCTTGTAGGATATCTCTGTAAGATTCAACTCATCATATACGATCAGTTCTTTTACCCTTTCAATCTTTTGGGTCAGGTAATATTTTTCAATGCTAATCCCTTTTACTTCGGAAAATAAGTTTGCCATGTAAGTATAATCGTGGTCAAGTTTTTCGCTTAGGTAATCTGAAAGGTTCACCTTAATCTGATCATCTGTATAATGTACTAATTCAATAATTGCATTTTTTATTTTTTCAACCAGAATACTTCTATTGTCATTTACTAAGAGAAGTCCTGATTCTTATAACGCGACCATCCAACTGATGCAATTGTAATGGTTCAATATCCCCAATAATACAGCAGAGAATTGCAATCCAATTCTCTCCAGTTCGGCTTTCACAAACATTTGGCAACGAATACAAACCATGTTTTTTCTCATTAGTGTCCGGTTAATTATTTTTACCGGACACTAATGATATGAAATGAATTAACAGCAAAGTCAATATAAAGCATTGGTGGAAGCCCTTCTTATCAAAGATTTATTTCAATATTTTGAGATAACCAACGTAGAGATTGCAGATGATTCTTTAATCTTCTCAAAAATGAAACATCTGAAAGATAAAGGATAAAAGGAAATGGTTGAAAGCTGCGAAGGCCAAAACTATTTAACGAAGGTTTCTGGAACAAAAGTGTGAGTTTGCCCTTAGAGGGGGGAAGAACCTATTCAGAATACGTTAACGATCTTTACATTTAAAACCCAATGAGCAACGACTTTATAACCAAAAGCATAATTGTAAATCCCATTGGTGTGATTGAACTGAATCCCGATTCGACTGAAGGTCTAGCAGATCTTGATGGTTTTTCGCACTTAATTTTAATTTATCATCTGCATGAAGTTGATGGTTTTAAGCCAACGATGAAGCCGTTTACGGACGATAAGATACATGGTGTTTTTGCAACTCGTTCACCGAAACGCCCCAGTGCCATTGGAATTTCAATGGTAAAGCTGGTGCGGGTAACCGACAATAAGGTTTATTTTGGAGGAGCAGATATGCTCAATGAAACGCCACTGATTGACATCAAACCTTTTTTTAGACAAACCGACAACCGGACAGACGCAATTTCGGGATGGTTGGATGAGAAAAATGATCTGAGAGCACATAGACATCGATCAGACGACCGTTTTAAGTAAAAATGAAGGTGAAAATTGGCTCACCAAAAGGTCAATCCTAATTACTCATGGATAAAAAAAGCAGACCAATAGGTTGATCTGCTTTCCTCCATCTCTATGTTCTAAAACTATAGTTTTTGGCTAATCTTATCTTCTAGCTTAATGATGTCGGCTGCAAATTTACGGATACCTTCCGACAACTTCTCTGTAGCCATGGCATCTTCATTCAGCATCCAACGGAAATCCTTTTCGTCTAAAGAAATTTTAGCTTCGTTGTAGCCGCCCAGGTCTTTTTCGCTCAACTTCTGTTTCAATTCACCTTCTGTTTCTTCAAGTTCTTTTAATAGTTTCGGCGAAATAGTCAACAGGTCGCAACCGGCCAACTCTGTAATTTCTCCAATGTTTCGGAAACTGGCACCCATAACCTCCGTTTTATACCCATATTTCTTATAATATTTGTAAATGTCGGTTACCGATAATACACCCGGATCTTCAGTTGCAGGAATGTCGTCAACTCCTCGGCTTTGTTTGTACCAGTCGTAAATTCGCCCTACAAAAGGTGAAATCAGCTGCACCTTAGCTTCCGCGCAGGCAATCGCTTGAGCTTTACAAAACAGCAAAGTTAAATTGCAATGAATATCTTCCTTCTCCAGAATTTCTGCGGCTTTAATGCCTTCCCAGGTTGATGCAATTTTAATCAGGATTTTTTCTTTCGGAATCCCGGCATCAGCATATAATTTAATGAGTTGATGCGCTTTTTCCACCGTAGCATCAGTGTCAAACGACAGGCGGGCATCCACTTCTGTAGAAACACGTTTTGGAACAATTTTTAGAATTTCAATACCAAAATTCACCGATAGTTTATCCATACATAAACTGAGCTGGTCCTCTTTATTTTCTGCGTTTTCTTTCGCATATACAACAGCCCGATCAATCAGGTTTTTGTAACGATCATCGCCGGTAGCTGCTAAAATGAGAGATGGGTTAGTTGTTGCATCTCTCGGAGTGAAGGCTTTTATCGATTCAAAATCGCCGGTGTCTGCTACGACTACCGTCATTTTTTTCAATTGTTCAAGTAAATTCATTTTAGTTTTATAATTGATTATACCTTTATAACAGATATTTGCTTGTAGAGTTTAGTGCAATTAACTTACATTACCCGTTTGCCCGTTCAAACAAAACAAAGGGGTAGGTGTTGCTAAAGAGTGAAAAGAACCAATTGAAAGATACAAAAAATCAAAACCGGATATATGTCAAAAATGCTCAGTACTAAAGAGAAGGCTGTTCATATAAATATAGATTCAGACTATTATGGGTCGATTGCAGAAATTGGTGGAGGGCAAGAAACTGCGCGACACCTTTTTCAGGCTGGAGGAGCTTCAAACACTGTTGCCAAAACAATTTCAGCATACGATAAGAGTTTTAGTGATCATTTTTACAACCAGGGTGCTCCAGCAAGATATGTGGCTGAAGACCGCGTGAAAAAGATGGTGGAATACGAATATAAGGAATTGCTAAAAATTCTGGATGATAAGATTGATCAGAAGTTTTTTGCATTTGCCAACACCGTAGAAACCCTTAACTATAACAAAACTAATCAGGGAAACGGCTGGCTTGGAATGGCGATTGAGGGTTCGGAACGTAATAATCCCAACCGTATTTTTGTGCATGTGAAGTTGCTCGAAAACGATACTATTCTACAGCAATATAGCCTTGGCAACTTAGGTGTTAACTTGATTTATGGAGGATTATTTGAATGGAAAGATCCTAGAAATATTTTATTGGCCTTGTTAGACAACCTCGGAACCGACCGATTGGAGGTAGATTATATTTATGTAGAAGGACCAGACATGGAGTGGGTGGATAACCGCATCCTGAACCTGATGCTGGTTAACCACGACATGACTCCGGCAATCATGTTCGATAAATCGGGCAAAGTGCAACAGCCTTCCGACATGTTGTATAAAAAGAATGTTTTGCTAATGCGTGGTAACTTCAGGCCTGTGACTAATTTGGTGATCGAATTTTTTGAAAAAAGCATGGATCTTTTTAAGCGTGATGAAGATTATAAACCAGATAACACCATTGCTTTTTGCGAAATCTCACTCAATAGCCTGATGCAAAATAAAAAGGTCGATGAAAAAGATTTTCTGCAACGGGTAGATCTGCTTAATATGGTTGGACAAAGCGTGATGGTTTCTCGTTTCAGTCGTTATTTTGAGCTGGTTAATTATTTCACTCAGTTTCAAATGATTAAACTACGAATTGCGATGGGAATGCCAACCTTCGATATGATTTTCGATAGCTCGTTATACACCGATCTCCGGGGAGGTTTGCTAGAATCTATTGGCGCTTTGTTCCATGAAAATGTCAAGATTTACTTGTTCCCCTACATTAATCCAAAAACAGGAAAAGCTATTTATCCTGATGAGGCGCATTTTTCAGGTTCCAAAAAACTTTTATGGCAATACCTAAACGAAACGCGCAAAATTCTTCAGCTCGAAGATTTGTCAGAACACGTCATTCAACACACGCCTGGTCATATAGCCGAATTGATTCAAGCAGGAGATGAAGAGCTGAAAAACTATGTGCCAGAAAAAGCTTTTGTCCATATTAAAGAAAATCAGCTGTTCGGATTTAATAGCTTATAAGTAAAAAGGCAAGAGCAGTATTTGTTAACCGAATAATCGTGATATTGGTACGAAACAAAAAATATTTAGAAGTCAAGCTAGAGCCTATATCTTCGTTTTAATTCTTTGATCTACTTGGTTGATTTAGGTGGACTAAAACAGCGTATGCCACATATTCGATTAAAAGATAGTAAAAGTTGCACAATTCTTCCAGTCTTGTCTATGGTAAGTACATCTCAGATTCTCAGGACATATCATTTAATAAATATTAATGAGTCCGATTAAGCAATAAATTTCAACGAAATATCTTGGTTTTGGACGATTTATTAGCTACCTATGTAAACGTTTACATGAAAATTAGTATTCTTTTTAATCCTCTTAGAGATATAATGAATAGGCGAATAAAAAATATCCGGTTAAATTAAAACAAAATAGAAAAAAATGAAAATAGATGGAATTAAGTTTGTTACTCTGCTTTTCACAGTCTTATTATGTGTACAGGGAAATGCCCAAACACCAGCATTCCCAAGCGCTGAAGGTTACGGCATGTGGGCCAAAGGTGGACGAGGCGGAAAAGTAGTCGAGGTGACCAACATCGAAGATGATGCAGATGGAACTATTGAAGGAAGTTTAAGATGGGCTCTGAAACAACACCCATCAGACCCATTAACAATTGTTTTTCGAGTATCAGGAGTTATCAAGCTGGAGACGCAATTGAGAAGTAGCCGAAAAACAGGATTAACGATTGCCGGACAAACGGCACCAGGCGATGGAATCTGTATACGAGGTGCAAAATGTAATTTTGGGGGAAGTGAGAACCTTATCATCCGTCATATTCGTTTTCGTATCGGATTGAATAAACTGGAAGACGGATCGACTGAATTTATTGAGGGTGGATCAATCGGCATTGAGAATGCCAATAATTGGATTATTGATCACTGTACTTTTGGTTGGTCGGGCGAAGAAAACATGACCATATATGACAATAACAATACAACCGTTCAATGGTGTTTGATTCACGAGGGTTTATACGATTCAGGTCATGGTAAAGGGACACGTAGTTATGGAGCGCAATGGGGCGGTCAAACGTCAACATATCATCACAACCTTTTAGCCAACAATGTAAATCGAACTCCTCGTTTCAATGGAGCAAGAAGTAACGATATCAATGTGCTATCAGACTATGTAAACAATGTCAACTACAACTGGGGTAAAGAAAATTCTTGTTATGGCTCCGATATGGATTTTGGTGGCAAAACCCACCATTTAAACATGATTAATAATTACTATAAACCCGGTCCCGCACGTCCGGGAACTTCTTTTTCATATTTTACGCAAGCTTCGTTTCATTCGGAGCAAACAACATCAAAAATTGCGATGTTTTACATGAATGGTAATTATATGGAAGGATCGGCAAATACAGCAAAAAATGAAAATAATTATATCGGACTTGATGCAAGTTACTACACATCAAAAGGAATTGATAAATCCGAATTAATTACAGAATCCTCCTTTGATGTACCGTACAATCTGGAGATAGAAACTGCACAAGAAGCCTTTGCAAGTGTTTTAGCTGATGCCGGAGCCTTTCCTCGTGATACCGTCGATAGACGAATTATTCAGGAGGTTGAAACAGGAACGGCGCATTTTGGGGGTAGATTTAAAAACGGTGAAATTACCGGAATCATTGATTCACCATTTGACGCAGAAGGATATCCTGAATATAGTACTTACGATATTATTACAGACGATGATCATGATGGAATGGCTGATGACTGGGAAACTGCAAATGGATTGGATCCAACTGACTCTGAAGATGGTAATAAACTGGTAAAATCAGGTTACACCTGTCTTGAGGTATACTTAAATAGTTTAGTAGGCGAGGAGATTGCTCTTGATTTTACGATCTCTGAAAAAAAAGTACATAGTTTTGTGGTTGCAAAAGATGGAACTGGAGATTTTACTAGTATTAATCAAGCTATTGAAACAGCCTCTGATGATGGTACCCGCAATACTATTTTCATCAAGAAGGGAACATATGAAGAAAAGGTTTTCATTGGTAATCGGTATGAAACTTCTAGCAAAATCATTAGCTTAATCGGTGAAAATGTCGATAGCGTCATTATCACATGGGATGATTACTTAGGCAAAGAAATATCCTATCCGGGTAAAGCTGGTACGATCGTAGCCGATGGATTAACTTGTCCTACTTTGACAGTTACCTCACCTGACTTCTATATGGAAAACATTACGGTGAAAAATCCATCTACTGATGCGCAGGCAGTAGCCTTGTATCAAACGGGAGATCGTCAAGTGCTTAAAAATTGTAAGATATTAGGAAATCAAGACACTCATAGAACAAAAAAGGGACGTCGTTATTTTTATTTTCAATCAACCATTGAAGGAGGCGTTGATTTTATTTATGCTGGTGGAACCTGTTATTTTTATCAGTGTAACATTGTGAGTAACCGGAATGGTTATATTACAGCTCCTGAAGATATTCCTTACAAAGCAACACTTTCATCTGGCGAAACGCTTCGTTATGGTTTCTTTTTTAAAGATTGCGACTTGATAGCAACAGATGGAGTCGCCGACGGCAGTGTATATTTGGGAAGACCATGGGGTCCCGAATGTGGATCAGTTTATTTGAATTGCCGAATGGGAAGTCATATAGCTGATGAGGGATGGGAAGCATGGAATGGAAACGAAACAACTGCATGTTTTGCCGAGTACAAAAGCTTGAATGCTATAGGGGATGAGCCGGTTGATGTGTCGCAGCGTGTAAATTGGAGTCAGCAGTTTACAACCCCTGACGTTAATAATTATATGTTACTTTCAAAAATTTATGCGGAAGTTACAAGTCCACAGTTTGATCCGGTGCCTCTGGTCATCGCTCCCAATGCACCTCAGTCAGTCGGTATTAACGAGAACCAATTGGTATGGTCAATCGTTGATGATGCCGCAGGATACGTGGTTTATGCTAACGGCTCGGCAATTGGATTTAATAAAATCAACCATTTTGTTGATACATTAACCTATGATAATGTTCCGGAATACTCCGTACGCACGGTAGGTGCTCTGGGGAATTTAAGTGTTCAAAATGGGCAAAGTGAAAATTTTACGGAAGAAAGTATTAATGAAGCTATTAATACCCCGATTGTTGTTGTCGGTATCGATAATAAGGTAATTAAGGACGAATTTGAACCCAAAATCTTAAATGGTGCACTTTTGTTCGAAGAACCTATTTTGTGTGAAGTCTATTCAGTTTCCGGGCAACAAATTGACCGAAAAATAGATGTTTCCAGATATGATCTATCGCATTTGAAGTCAGGTGTTTATATTTTTCACGTGTATAACGATAAAAAGCTCAATTATTCATTTAAGGTTCATAAATAGTAGAGATTACTCAGAGTGAACGGAAAACATGCACTTACAAAACACAAAGGAGGTTTCAAGTAAATCTCCTTTGTGTTTTGTAAGAACGGAAGGATGCAAAATTTTACATGAGCTTTATTGGCGATAATGTTCTAATGAAACAGCGATTCTCAGTCAGAATCCGAATTAAAAACATGATGTCTTTTATAAAAGCTATTATAATGCATGAATAGTGCAACTCTTTTACTGCAAAGACACGTATAATAGAAACAGATAGCGTATCTTTGCAATCTGGATTAAGTTTTCTCTAAACTTTCCATCAAAAAGGCAGATTAAATAATCGTTCCATGTTTCAGTGAAGCCGGGAATAACTAAAAATGATATGATGAATGCAGAATTTGATTTGAGTAACTGGAGCAGTGTAGCGAATGAGTTAAAAAGAAGATATCCCCATTTGACCAATGCTGATTTGATGTGGAGGCATGAAACCAAAAGAGATTTCTATAAAATGATCGCTTCAGAATTAGGAATGACGACGAATGAACTGGAACAAATCATTACGCAGCTGGAAAGTAAAAAACAATAAATTGTAAGAATTAGAAGGTGAGTTTTAAAAAAAAATGCGAAAATGATTTGTTTTCAAAATAAGTAACCGTATCTTTCGCCAAATTAATTTTATCAAGATGAATAAAGGAACAGTTAAATTTTTTAATGAGTCGAAAGGCTTTGGTTTTATTAAAGATGCCGAATCAACAAAAGAGTATTTTGTACACGCAAACGGATTAAAAGAAAACATCAGCGAAAATGATGAAGTAACTTTTGATTTGGAAGAAGGCAGAAAAGGATTAAATGCAGTCAATGTTAAACTAGCATAGTTTAGGTTACAACCCATTTAAATTACAAGCCTCGCGAATAGCGAGGCTTTTTTTGTGCTTTGAGATTTGGTGACGACTTCTTATTTTTTTTAAGGAAATAGTTATTATTGAATTGAATACTGATTTCTTCAGCAGTCAATATTAACGAGGACCCAGTTTTTTTCGATACGTTCCATAAAGTCATCAAATTTCTCGTGCCACTTGTTTGCAAATAACAAGCACTGGATTTTTATTGATCCATCAGAAATACGATATACAACCGGATGATGACGATTGGGAAAGATTGTTTCAGCATCGTCAACCACCAATAGCTTTAGTTTGGTACATGGTATTCCGGTATTGCTTAAAAGTTCATTAATTCGTTTGGGCGTTCCAATTAAGATATCAAGTCCTTCATAAATAATATCTTTTTGATATTGCAAATTCCCCTGATCGAATACCGTAAACGTGCGCAGATTAGTGTGCTTTCCCAATAGTTCGAATTGCTCTTCAAGTTCAAAGGCTTTTTCTTTGTTATCAACCAGTACAATCGCTCGTGGTGCTTCTTCAAAGGCTTCTTTTAGCTGTTGAATTACGCCAATAACAATTGTTGTTGTCTTTCCCGATCCTTCTGGCGCAACCACAAGCAGGTCTGCACCTGATTTTATTTTAGGAATACAATTCGCTTGAATCTCTTTAGGTTCTTTGTCAAAACCTTGATCAATAATGCCTGATACTAATTCAGGATATAGCTTTTTTAATTTCATTTATTTTCCGATACAAAAGTTTTTAAAAATATGCCCTAGAACTTCGTCATTTGATATTTCTCCGGTGATCTCACCGAGGAAATGTAAGCACTCACGAATATCCTGGGCTAAGAAATCCCCGCTGATGCCATTTTTTAGTCCATCGATAACACGTGTAACCGCTTGGTGGGCATTGTTGAGCGCTTCGTAGTGACGAATGTTTGAAACAATAACGTCAGTTCCTTCTGGTTGTTGCAAGTTGGCATTTTCCTTCAGGAGCTCAATTAGCGACTCGAGGTTTTGTTGCATTTTTGCTGAAATAAAGACCATATCTTCATTTTCGTCAAGCATAAAGGCAGCTAACATCTCCTTGATTTTATCGTGCCCTCCAATGTCAGCTTTATTACCAACAATAATCAGCTTTTGATCAGAAATACGCTCCCGAATCAACTCTACCCGTTGGCTAATGAAGTCGATCGGGTTCGACAAGTCGGTGACTAATAATACAATTTCGGCTTGCTCCAGTTTACTATAGCTTCGCTCAATTCCCAGGGTTTCAATTTGGTCGATTGTCTCGCGAATTCCTGCTGTATCAAAAAACCGAAAAGCAGTACCTTCAATATTCACAACGTCTTCAATCACGTCACGAGTAGTACCGTGAATATCAGAAACAATCGCCTTTTCTTCATTCAAAATTGCATTTAATAGGGTAGACTTACCCACATTGGTTTCGCCAACAATAGCTACAGGAACGCCATTTTTCAATACATTTCCCAATTTAAAAGAACTAGCCAGCGTGTTTAGTAAATGCTCAATCTTTTCTGTTAAATCAATCAATTGTTTGCGGTCGGCAAATTCCACATCTTCTTCGCTAAAATCCAATTCCAGTTCAACCATCGCAATAAAGTGCAGCAATTGATCTCGTAATTTTTTTATTTCTGACGAAAAGCCCCCGCGCATCTGCTTCAAAGCCATTTTATGGTTGGCAGCATTGGTTGACGCGATCAGATCAGCCACCGCTTCGGCCTGCGAAAGATCCATCTTTCCATTCAGAAAAGCTCGTTGGGTAAATTCGCCTGGACGAGCCATTCGTGCTCCACTTTTCAGTAACAATTCCAATATTCGCTGTTGTATGTATACTGCGCCGTGGCAGGTAATTTCGACGACATCTTCACCTGTAAACGAATGCGGGGACCGAAATAGCGAAATCACCACATCGTCAATGATTTCGGCCTCTTCGCATATTGTGCCTACGTGCAAGGTGTTCGCTTTTTGGCCGGCTAGCTTTTTGTTTTTTGCCGGCGATTGAAAAATGCGATCTGCAATTTCAATGGCTTTTTCGCCCGACAAACGAATAGTTGCTATGGCGCCAACTCCCGGAGAAGTAGCAATAGCGCATATGGTAGATTGATCAATCATGAACTTCGATATTTAGAAGTGACAAAAGTACAAAATGTAAAGGTAGGGGCAAGGCACAAACACGGCTTCTCCAGTGCGATTGCTTATTTAATGGATTTAAAATGCTTGAAATAGATCACAGGCAGATCTTTTATCTTCGGTTGTTCCTGTTCAAGCCACACATTTAACAGACGCTCGGCAATGAATCCCATCACACGTTCCTGATATCCTTGATAATTGGATAGCGCTATCCGCTTTTCAAATTCAAACAAAATATCAAATAACCACTCCATGCAACGGTCAAAATCGGCTCGTTTCATGATAAACATGTTGTTTGCATAGAGGCGCTTTTTAGATAAGACATGATGAAATGCATCAACATAGTCAGGATACTTTTCCTTCAAAATTTCATCAAGTAGCCGCAGGTCTATTTTATTGTGGTAACGCTCGTAGTGCTTCTTAACCGTATATTTCAGTTTTCTTTTCATCGGCATTAGCACATCATACTCATGCAATAAATCAATGACTTCCTGTTCTGTCAAAACATCCTCGATAAATTCTCTTACGTTGCGGGTATAAATTAACCCATGGCGTTTATACTGGATACCAACAAAACGATATAACACCCGCTTAAACTTATAGTAGGCTGGTTCCGGTTTATTGGTTAAAAAACGTCGGTAATGCACCACTCCAACAATATCCTGCATGGTATTCTTCCAAACCCAATAAGTACCGGTTAGCTCACTGTAGTATTTATTCCTCTCTGATATCGATTTTCCGGTATCATCGCCTTTCATGTGAACTGCAGCGTGCGAGATGGCGTTACCTGCCATTATCGGAATGTACGGCGATTTGTTGACAACAACCGGTGCTTCTTTGTAAAAAAATGTATATAATTCTATCTTTTTTGACATGATGCTATTTATAAATCACGCTCATCATTAAGTCTTATTAGCCTGCGAATACCATGAACTTCCAATTGTTTTCATTCTATAATGTATTTCTTCCTCCGACAGTACCTCAGGATTTTCGTACCAAGGTAAATGCCTTGCCATATATTTTCCACTTGTACGCAACGTTTTTCCCCATTGTTGATTCTTTGTCATCGGTTTATACAATGCAAATGTCGTATCAATATCAGCTTCAAAGATATTTTCAGAGATTTTCTCTTTCCAAAATTTACTTTCCCACTGAATTACATCTTCCTTGTTCGGATAATAGTCGGGAATATCGTCAATTTTTAAGCCAAAGCCAACTTTTGTATATGCTGGGTATTTGACTAACAATTCCTGAAAGTACCTTACTGCATCCAACGGACATTCCTCAATAGGTAGAATATCCGGATCGGTGTAAATATAAGGAAGACCTCTGAACCACAGGTGTATAATTGTATCCCAGATAGACTTATAACCAATATTGGCATTCATTTGTATTACTGTATGGCTGGTTTTTTGATAATACTCTAGCAATTCGGGATAGCTCGAATTATTATCAATGATATAAATATTTTTCATTCCAGCTTTTTCTAACCAATCGATCAGCTTTCTCAAACAAATAACCCGATTATAATTATTGATGACTACCGGTATTTCTCGATAATCAATATTATCGCCTGCTAAATGTTTTAAAAACCTTCTTTTTACAAATGGTTTCTTCAAGGTGCGAACTAGTTTAGAATAAGTTCGGGCAATTTTACGATGTCCGCTAAAAGGTATACTATAGTTTATGATCATAAATTAAAATGTACAAACCACAAAAATAAGCAAACCTTTCAAACTATTCAGATAAATCATATTTTTTACTGAGAAGTATGACACTATAGTTGGAAAAGCATTTCAGAGTTGCTTGCTACTACAAAATTTAATTTGCTATCTATTGTACTTACTGCTTATTAGCTTTATTCTGGCTACTTCTATTGAAATTAAATCATAAAAAACTACTTTAGTGCGTTACTCAGTTGATTCATTAAATTTATTCGATTAAAATGCCTTTGAAAATAGGTTTCGATTCGAAACGCGCTTTGCACAATACTCGAGGATTGGGAAATTACTCCAGAAATTTGATTCGTGGACTAGTCAACTATTATCCGGAAAACAGTTACTATTTGTTTGGCAAGTCAGCTGAAAACGGAGAATGTGTGAATTGGCACAAGCAAGTTTCACCCCAAACGACTTTGATTCGTCCAGGTTCTTCATTAATGGGTAACGCTCTCTGGCGAAGCTATTTTTCAGAAAACGAGATCCGAAAACAACAGCTGGATATCTTTCATGGATTAAGTCATGAAATTCCCTTCAAGAAAAAAAACAGGCATACCAAATATGTGGTCACAATTCACGATCTTTTTGTGTATCGGTTGAAAGATGAGTTTAAATGGATCGACCGGAAGATTTATCTGGCGAAAATGAAATACAGTTGCAGGCATGCCGACCTAATTATAGCTGTAAGTGAACAAACAAAAAAGGATTTGATCGATTTGCTCCATGTGCCGGAAGAAAAGATTGTGGTGAATTATCAGTCGTGTTCCGATCTGTATTACGATGAAAAGAATGATGAATGGAAACAGCGCGTCAAAGACACCTATCAATTACCCGATCGGTTTTACTTGTTTGTTGGTGCATTGGTCAAGCACAAAAATATTGAGCGAATCATCGAAGCAATTGCTTTGTTGCCATTGGAAATTCAATACCCGCTGGTTATTGTTGGCAGGGAAAATAGTTATAAAAACGAGCTGATTGCCATCGCGAGGAAATTCAAGCTAGAGGAGAAAATTCAATTTGTGGATTTTGTTACTGGTGAAGATTTACCTGTGTTTTATCAATTGGCTGAATTACTAATTTGGCCATCTCTCTTCGAAGGCTTTGGGATTCCAATTATAGAAGCGCTGTTTAGCAAACTTCCGGTAATTACCAGTAATGTAGGCTGTTTTAGTGAAGCAGGCGGGGAGGGGGCTGTTTATGTTGACCCGGAGCAGGCTCCTGCAATTGCTTCAGCCATTGAGTTAGTTATTACAGATGATGCACTGTGTACGAAACTGCGAGAGAAGGGGCATGCACATGTTCAAAAATTCCATATTAAAAATACCTCTCTGCATTTAATGGAACTGTATAAAAGTCTGCTGATGTAAATTTCTTTCTGGTCGACAAGAACCGAGTTCAGAACTGAATGTATTCAAGCTATTTATAAAAAAAAATATCACCAATCTATCGCTGGCATAGATCAAACCACTATATTTGTTCAGCAAAATTAAAATACACAAAGATGAAATTATTAGAAGGTAAAACGGCTCTGATTACTGGTGCCTCAAGAGGTATTGGTAAAGCCATTGCGTTAAAATTTGCCGAAGAAGGTTGTAACATTGCGTTTACTGATTTGTTTGAAGACGAAAACATGAAAGCCACTGAAGCTGAATTAAATGCAGTAGGTGTAAAAGCCAAAGGTTATGCTTCAAACGCTGCCGACTTTGCTGACACCGACCGTGTTGTTTCTGAAGTCGTTAAAGAATTTGGACAAATTGATGCTTTGGTGAACAATGCCGGAATTACGAAAGATACTTTGCTGATGCGTATGACTGAAGAACAGTGGGATGCTGTAATTACAGTCAACTTAAAATCAGTATTCAACTTTACAAAAGCGGCTCAAAAAATAATGTTGAAGCAACGTTCGGGCTCAATTGTCAACTTGAGTTCTGTTGTTGGAGTTAGTGGAAATGCAGGACAATCAAACTACTCAGCATCTAAAGCAGGTATCATTGGTTTTACAAAATCGATTGCCAAAGAGCTTGGTTCACGAGGCATTCGCAGCAATGCTATCGCTCCCGGATTTATCATTACCGAAATGACAGCCAAAATCCCGGAAGATGCCAGAAAAGCATGGGAAGCAAATATTCCGATGAAAAGAGGAGGTACTCCTGAAGAAGTTGCGAAAACGGCACTCTTCCTTGCATCTGATTTGTCGAGTTATGTAAGCGGACAAGTGATCAATGTTTGTGGTGCAATGAATACCTGATCATTCAGGAAAAATATTTTCAAGCCGACACCTGTTAATGTGTCGGCTTTTCTTTTTTTTACATTTTCATGAAACGAGCACTTTTCCTTGGCTTAGCCACTTTAGACATTCAGTACTATGTTGATGTTTTTCCAAACAGCAATGTGAAAATAAAGTCTGCACCGCCTGAGTTTTTTGTTGGAGGGCCAGCGACCAATGCTGCTGTTGCATTTGCTGCATTGAATGGGGGGGCAAATTTGGTAACGGCCATCGGCAATAATTCATTCAAATCGGTCTTTAGAGATGACTTTGAAAGATGCCAGATAAATTGCCTTGATGTACAAAAGGATCAGCAAATACAACCGGTTTTAGCAACAGTAATTACCTCTTCTGATGGCGATCGCACAATTTTTACGCATCATCCTGAGAAGCTGAACGCGAAGTTGGATTCAAAAAAGCTTTTGGATGAAATGAATCCGGAAGTGGTCATGGTCGATGGATTCTATCCGGAAATAGCAGTTGATCTTGTTAAAGAAGCAAAGAAAAGGAACATTCCGGTTGTTTTTGATGGAGGGAGCTGGAAGTCTCATCTGCCTGAATTATTACCTTTTGTCGATTACGCCATCTGTTCAAGTGATTTTCGTCCGCCAAAAACGGAAACGCCCGAGGATGTTTTTGCTTTTCTTGATCAATACAAAATTTCATATAAAGCCATTTCCCAGGGCCAAGAACCGATCTTATATCAGTCTTCGGTTCAAACGAGTAGCATCGATGTCCCTAAAGTCGAAGTGTTGGATACATTGGGAGCAGGAGATTTTCTGCACGGTGCATTCTGCTATTATCTACTGAGCCAGCAAAACTTTGAAAAAGCACTTGCAAAATCAGCTTTGTTTGCTTCAAATACCTGTTCGTACAGGGGAACACGCGATTGGCTAATTAAACCGTAGTAAGGTCTTTCCTTTCATTTTGCTTTTTCATAACTTGTATAACTATAACGAAGTGCGCGATTCATGACTAAACGAAGTATTGGTTTTCAATTAGGAATCTATGTTTTATCTACGGTGATTGCAGTAGTTTCCTTAATTGTGTTTTTAAACTATAAACACAGTAAGGAAATTCTGATGCAAAAAATTGAGGAAGGGGCGATTCATCAATCGAGTTTAATTATCAATCAAATTTCGATTAATGTAGTTAATACTCAGGAAATAGCCAAAAATGTTGCGACTCAGGTTTCTTATTACCAGTCTCATGGCGATTTGCAGTTTTTTTTGCACGAAGTGCTTAAAAACAATCAGGTCGTTAATGGCTTGCGTGTTATGCTTTTTCAAAATGGAGATACCACCACGTATTCATCGTTTCGATACAGCCCGCAAAACTTGATTAAAGTTGACAAAAATGATCGTAATTGCCCGGTATTTCAAACACCTGATATTTTAAGTCAATTGGCCAGAGCTCCACAAGGATTTTGGTGTCAGCCATATTACTGTCCTGAAGACTCATCCAATTTGCTTATTTCATATTATTTGCCGGTTTACAATCAGCAAAATGATACTATCGGAATTGTTGCCGGAGATATTAACCTGAAATTTTTAAGCAACGTTATTTCAAACATTCCAATCAAGAAAAATGGTTTCGCATTTATTATAGCGAAAGAAGGCGATTTCTTGACTCATCCAAACGAAGATTGGGTTATGAAAAAGAATATTTTTGAGATTGACTCGAGAATATTTACCGACAACCGGCAAGAATATATTGAAGACCTAGAGAGTAATCAAACGGGGTCAGGTTTTGCCTATCCCGAAATGCTTAATTACGAAAAAAGCTGGTTTTATTTTGCCCCCGTAGTTGCCACCAATTGGAAAGTAATCATTGTAATTCCAACCAATGAATTATTTAATGAGTTGGATGGAATTTTTGAAGAAATCGTGCTGGTTTCTGTGGTTGGAATCATGCTCATATTATTAATCATTATCTTCCTTTTTAAACGCATGTTTTCACCTTTGTCGCAGGCTGTAAAATCGATCCAACGCTTCAGCTTTGGTGATCATTCGCTGCGACGACGGGGGAGAAAAAATGAGATAGAATTGTTGAATGAGAGTTTGCAAGCACTTCAGGATCAGTATGGGACTTATATGAGAGAGCAATTACAGGTTCGAAAAGATAAGCGCAAATATGAGAAAGATCTGAAGTCGGCAAAAGAAATACAGCGTACAATTATTCCTCAGGATTTTAGCGTGTTAAGTAAACACAAGGAAATTGAATTATATGCGATTTTAAAACCTGTTGAAAGTATTGGAGGTGATTTGTACGATTTCTTCTTTATTGATGAAAAGCACCTGCTTTTTACGATGGGCGATGTGTCGGGAAAAGGAATACCAGCAGCATTATTTATGGCAGTGGCCAATACCATGATTAAAAGCAAGTCCACCGAATTGTCGGCCGCCGGCATCGTCGACTCTGTCAATCAGGAGCTGAGCAAAGAAAACTCGAATCAGCATTTTTTAACTCTCTTTCTCGGCATTTTAGATATTGAAACTGGTATTTTAGACTATTGTAATGCGGCACACAACTATCCATTTTTGTTAGGAAAAAGTAAAGGAATCAAACAGCTTGAGCATACCCACGGGTTGCCTATTGGTGTATATTCAAACAAAAGTTATGAATCGGATTCCATCGTTTTGTCGAAAGGAGAAACCCTTGTGTTATATACAGATGGAGTTACAGATTGTAAAAATCCGTTGGATGAATTCTATGGGCAGCAGCGGTTGCTATCTTATTTGCAAGGTGCAATCGATTATCCATCAAAGCTGCTGGTTGACAATCTAATGGAGGATTTGAAGGGCTTCAAGAGTAATGCGAAACAAGCCGACGACATAAGTGTGATGGCGATTAGATTTAATGGTAAATACACATAGTTTCTTGAACGCACTTAAGATCCCGTTGTTATTTTAGATGAAAATGAACTGTAAGACAAACTTCTATTAATGGATTTATATTTAAAGATTGGAACCATCACGGTTGGGATTATTGTCGGATTTATCATCGCTTTTGGAATTATTGCCTATGTGAAAAAGGTAATTCGCAAAGGAACCGATCATACAATAGGACTAAAGGTATTAAGACTAATAAGTTTCCCTTTTACCGCTCTCATTATTTTACTCTTCGGATCGCTGCTTGCACCAATTACCGGGCTATTGGGTGAGAAATTCTCTCCAGACATTCGGATTTTTAGTGGTATTCTATATACAATCGTAATTGCATGGCTCATAATTAATGCCATTAAAGGAGTGAAAGTCTATTTTCTGGGTAAATATGACATCACATCAAAAAATAATCTGAAAGCTCGTAAGGTATATACCCAATTGACAGTACTTGAACGAATGCTGATAACAATTACATTGATCATCTCGCTCGGAGTAATTTTGATGATGTTTCCGCAGATTCAAAAGATTGGAGTTAGCCTACTGGCGAGTGCCGGTATTGCCGGTATTATCATTGGATTTGCTGCACAACGAAGTATTGCACTTATATTAGCCGGATTTCAAATTGCAATTACTCAGCCTATTCGAATTGAAGATGCGGTGGTTGTGGAAGGAGAGTGGGGGTGGATTGAAGAAATTACGCTGACTTATGTTGTGGTTCGTATTTGGGATAAGCGCAGATTAATCCTGCCAATCACCTATTTTATTGAAAAGCCGTTTCAAAATTGGACAAGAACAACTGCAGAAATTATGGGAACCGTTTTTATTCATGTTGATTATGGATTTCCGGTTGATGCAATGAGAAAAAAATTAACTGAAATCCTTGAAAATAATGACCTTTGGGATAAAAAAGTTAATGTACTTCAGGTAACTGACTTAACGGAAAGAACGATTCAACTAAGAGCTTTGGTTAGTGCCTATGATTCGCCAACTGCTTGGGATCTTCGAGTGCATGTGCGAGAACAGCTGATTAAATTTGTTCAAGAAGAATTTCCAGAATTTCTTCCTAAAGCACGGATTAATATGGATGAAAAGGAATCAACAAAAACAGACAAGTAAACGAATCAAAATTTACATCAAAAAAAAGCCGGTTAATGATTAACCGGCTTTTTTGCTTTTATTTAGTCGTTGTATCTTTAGTCGTTAAAATTTTGACTTTTATTTTTTCCAATTTCTTATCAAAGCCAATCGAAATGGTGTCACCTTCGGTTATCGAAGCTTTAATAATAACCTCGGCCATTTCATCTTCCAGATATTTCTGAATAGCTCTTTTTAAGGGTCTTGCACCATATTGCGTATCATAGCCTTTTTCGGCAATAAAATCTTTTGCGGCTCTCGAAATTTTCAACTTATAATTTAACGACTCTACCCGAGCATAAAGGTCTTTCAACTCAATATCAATAATTTTAAAGATATCTTCTTTTGAAAGCGTATTAAACATGATCACATCATCAATCCGGTTCAAAAACTCAGGAGCAAATGCTCGCTTCAACGCCTTTTGAACAATGTATTTTGCATGATCGTTTTCGTCTTCTGCAGACTTTGGAGTAGAAAAGCCTACCCCGCGACCAAAATCTTTCAGCTGGCGCGAGCCAATATTTGAAGTCATAATGATGATCGTATTCTTAAAGTCGATATTACGCCCCAAGCTATCAGTCAACCGACCTTCATCAAGCACTTGCAATAATAAGTGAAAGACATCGGGGTGAGCTTTTTCAATCTCATCCAATAGTATAACTGAATATGGCTTACGACGAACTTTCTCAGTTAACTGACCGCCTTCTTCGTACCCAATATATCCGGGAGGAGCGCCCACTAAACGAGACACAGAGAATTTCTCCATATACTCACTCATGTCAACCCTGATAAGAGAATCAATACTATCAAATAAATATCGGGCGATTACTTTTGCCAACTGAGTTTTACCAACTCCGGTTGGTCCAAGAAAAACAAAGGATCCAATTGGCTTATTCGGATCTTTCAGTCCGGCACGGTTTCGTTGAATCGCCTTAACAATTTTAGCAATCGCATCGTCTTGTCCAACAACACTGCCTTTCAATTTATCACCCATATTCATCAGGCGGATTCCCTCAGCTTGAGCAATACGTTGTACTGGAACCCCTGACATCATGGCAACCACTTCAGCAACTTTTTCTTCTTCTACAACTTCTCGATGGCTAATTAGCTCTTTTTCCCAAGCTTCTTTTTCTTCATCAAGCAGTTGGAGTAGATTTTTTTCTTTGTCGCGATAGTTTGCTGCAACCTCAAAATTCTGGCTTTTTACAGCCTTAATCTTTTCTTCGCGGGTATTTTCAATTTTTTCTTCCAGCTTAACAATCCGGTCAGGAACATTAATGTTTGAAATATGCACTCGTGAGCCGGCTTCGTCCAAAGCATCAATGGCTTTGTCCGGCAAAAACCGATCGGTAATATAGCGTGCTGTTAACTTAACGCAAGCTTCGATGGCTTTGGGTGAATAATAAACATTGTGGTGATCCTCATAACGCTCTTTAATGTTATTCAGAATCTCAATTGTTTCATCCACCGAAGTCGGATCTATCATTACCTTTTGAAAACGACGTTCCAAGGCTCCATCTTTTTCAATTTGCTGACGGTACTCATCCAATGTGGTTGCTCCAATACATTGAATGTCGCCACGAGCTAAAGCCGGTTTCAGCATGTTGGCCGCATCAAGCGATCCTGTTGCTCCTCCTGCTCCAACAATGGTATGTATTTCATCAATGAATAAGATAACATTGTTCACTTTTGCCAGCTCATTTAAAATGGCTTTCATGCGTTCCTCAAATTGTCCTCGGTATTTTGTTCCGGCTACAATTGATGCGATATCAAGACTGACCACTCGTTTATCAAACAATACTCTTGAGACTTTCTTTTGAATGATCCGAAGAGCTAAACCCTCAGCGATTGCTGATTTACCAACACCTGGTTCTCCAATTAAAATCGGATTATTCTTTTTACGACGCGAAAGTATTTGAGCTAAGCGTTCAATTTCTTTTTCACGACCGACGATAGGGTCAAGGTTATTTTCTTCGGCAGCTTTTGTAACATCTATTCCGAAATTATCCAATACCGGTGTTTCTGATTTTGCACCTGCTCCTTTCTTTGAAGAAGAACTTCCCCCTTGTGGAGGTTGCTTTGAAAAAGGATCGTCTACATCATCTTCGTCGCCAAAGTCTGATTTTCCTTCTGGTTGTTTATAATCTTCTAATCTCGATTTCAAGATATAATAATTTACGTGAAAATCACCCAATAATGATGAAATCTGGCTGTCTTTATCTTTCAATAAAGCTAAAAGTAAATGGCCGGTATTTATCGTAGTACTATTGAAAGCCCTTGCTTCCAGATACACTAGCTTAAGTGCTTTCTCTGCTGATTTTAAGAGTTGAACGGATGCTTGTGAATCAATTGTATTTTCGGTTCGAAGCGTTGTTTCTATCGCTTCCTTTATTTCTGACAAATTAACTCCTAAATTCGTAAGAATATCAATTGCAATCCCTTCTCCTTCTCTCAAAATCCCCAGAAAAATATGCTCAAGCCCAATCTGCTCATTTCCTAACCGGATAGCTTCTTCACGACTATAGGTAAGAACATCTTTTATTCTTGGTGAGAATTGAGAATCCATATTAATGTACTTTTGAATTATTAACTTATTTCTCTTTTAACAAATACTATTCCGAAATGTTGGTTGCCCCCCCGAAGCTCTAGCATTGTATTTAATGCTAAAATTAATCAATATTTATCTACTCATAGATTAATTGGCACGGATTTTTAAACATGATAATGTTAAAATCTTATTGAATGCAGGCAATTATTAACCGCTTTGAATAGCTGGTATTACTAGTATTTTTATATTTTTGTATGTCAAAAAAATTTCAACATAAAATTTCTTTAAAAGGAGGATTAAATGGCTGAAGGCGAAAAAATTATAAAAATAAATATTGAAGAGCAGATGAAGTCTGCTTACATCGATTATTCGATGTCAGTCATTGTTTCAAGAGCATTGCCTGATGTGAGGGATGGATTAAAACCGGTACATCGTCGTGTCTTGTTTGGAATGAGCGAGTTAGGAATACTTTCAAACCGTCCGTATAAAAAATCTGCAAGAATTGTAGGAGAGGTGCTTGGTAAGTATCACCCTCATGGCGACTCTTCTGTTTATTTTACGATGGTACGTATGGCACAACACTGGTCATTGAGATACCCATTGGTAGACGGACAGGGAAACTTTGGCTCAGTGGACGGGGACAGCCCGGCTGCAATGCGTTATACTGAAGCAAGATTGACTAAAATTGCCGAAGAAACATTACAGGATTTGGACAAAAATACGGTTGATCTACAACCAAATTTTGATGAATCATTAAACGAACCTACGGTTTTACCAACCAGAATTCCTGGACTTTTAGTCAATGGAGGATCGGGAATTGCTGTCGGAATGGCAACAAATATGCCACCACACAACCTTTCAGATACAATTGATGCCATCGTGGCATACGTTGACAATCCGGAAATTGATATTAAAGAGCTTATTCCAATCATTAAAGCTCCGGATTTTCCTACCGGTGGAATTATTTACGGATACAAAGGGGTTGAAGAAGCTTTTGAAACAGGTCGTGGGCGAATTGTTTTAAGAGGTAAAGCGCATGTGGAAGTTCAACCCAATGGTCGTGAAAAAATTGTAATTACCGAGATTCCTTATTTGGTTAATAAAGCAGAAATGATTATGAAAACTGCTGAATTAGTCAATGAAAAGAAAATTGAAGGAATTTCGAATGTCAATGATGAATCTGACCGTGACGGTATGCGGATAGTCATCGACATTAAGAAAGATGAAATATCGAATGTTGTTTTAAATAAGCTATATAAATACACTCAGCTTCAAACCAGTTTCAGCGTAAATAATATTGCATTGGTTAAAGGACGGCCAAGAATGCTGAACCTGAAAGATCTGATCCATTATTTTGTAGAACATCGACACGATGTTGTCGTTAGAAGAACTCAGTACGAACTGGAGCAGGCTGAGAAAAGAGCTCATATTCTGGAAGGTTTGATTATTGCCAGCGATAACATCGACGAAGTAATCGCATTGATTCGAAGTTCAAAAACTCCGGATGAAGCCAGAGAGCGTCTTATTGAGAAATTTGAACTGTCTGAAGTACAAGCCAGAGCTATTGTTGAAATGCGATTGCGCCAATTAACAGGGCTGGAGCAAGACAAGTTGCGTTCTGAGTACGAAGAAATCATGCAATTTATAGAGTATTGCCGCGAAATTCTGGCGAACGAAGAATTGCGAATGAGCATTATTAAAGACGAATTGCTCGAAATTAAAGAGAAATACGGAGACGAACGTAAAACGGAGATTATTCCGAATGCTGAAGAATTCAATCCTGAAGACTTCTATGCTGATGAAGAAATGGTAATCACGATTTCTCATTTGGGCTATATTAAACGTACACCGCTAACTGATTTTAAAATTCAAGGCAGGGGAGGCGTTGGTTCAAAAGGTGGTTCAACCCGTGATGAAGATTTCCTTGAGCACATGTTTATTGCGACAATGCATAACACCCTGCTTTTATTTACCGAAAAAGGGAAATGTTTTTGGTTGAAAGTCTATCAAATTCCAGAAGGCACAAGAACCTCAAAGGGACGTGCGATTCAAAACTTGTTAAACATTGAACCAGATGACCAAGTACTCGCCTTTAATAAAGTGAAGCGATTGGATGACGAAGAATACATCAACAACAATTATATCATCCTTTGTACCAAGAAGGGTATTATCAAAAAGACCTCATTAGAAGCTTATTCTCGACCTCGCCAAAATGGGGTGAACGCAATTACCATTCGGGAAGGAGATCAACTGCTAGAGGCACGCCTGACTAACGGAAGCCATGACATTATGATCGCCGTAAAATCGGGTAAAGCTATTCGTTTTCATGAAGATATTGTTAGATCAATTGGTAGGACAGCATCAGGAGTACGAGGCATAACCCTTGGAAATGAGAACGATGAAGTTGTTGGCATGATCTGTGTGGAGAATGAGTCCGAAGACGTTCTTGTTGTTTCTGAAAAAGGATATGGAAAACGATCAAGCATCGAGGATTACCGAATTACCAATAGGGGAGGTAAAGGTGTTAAAACAATTAACATCACTGAAAAAACCGGAAGTCTAATTGCAATTAAAAGCGTTCTTGATGAAAATGACTTGATGATTATTACACAAAAAGGCTTGACGATAAGACTTCCAATTTCAGCTTTACGCGTTATGGGCAGAGCTGCTCAAGGAGTAAGACTAATCAACCTGAAAGGCGAGGACAAGATCGCATCGATAGCTCGGGTAACATTCGAAAATACGAGTGATGAAGAACTTTCAGATGAAATAATAACTGGTGACGAACCAACAGGACCAGAAGATGAATCATGATGAATCATAATGCTTTATTAGTCATAGATTTGTACTGGTTTATAAAAAAATTAAATTTGTAGAAAAATCTAAAATTAATAATTACTAAAAGATGATGAAGAGAACATTTATTCTAATTGCACTTATAATTTCAGTTTCGGCTGTTTTTGCACAGAAAGGTAAGGTGTCAAGCGCTCAAAGCTATAAAGACGCTGGTAAGCTTGACGAAGCCTATACAACGATTGAGGAAACAATCAACCCGAGTAATGATAAATCTGATAAAACCATTGACTGGCCCAGAACATGGGAAGTTAGAGGAGAGATTTTTCAGGCTATATTTAGCTCTGACAACGAGAATTACAAGAAGTTATCAGAGAACCCATTATCAGAAGCTTTAAAGTCGTATAAAAAGGCATTAGAGTTAGACGATAAAGATCGTAATGATAACGCAGTGAAAATTAAACTTACGCTGTTGATTTCGGATTTTACAAATCAAGCCGTACAGGCTTTTAACGATAATAACTACGAGCTAGCTTTGCAATCATTTAAGCAGATTCTTGAGATTGAAGGTATGCCATTAATGAAAGACGAAGAAAATCCGCAAGCCGTAGATACAGTGATTATTTTCAATGCTGGTTTAGCCGCTTATAATGCTGAAAAATATGATGAAGCCATCAAATATTATGAAGAGGCTGCTAAACACGATTACAATGGTGCACGGACTTTTGAGTTGATTGCTTCTTGCTACGTTATGCAACAAGACACTGCAGCAGCATTAGAAACCTACCAACGGGGATTTGAGAAATATCCGGAAACCAGTTCAATTCTGGTGGGTATGATTAATATTTATCTGAATTCAGATAAGGTAGATGATGCGATGAAGTACTTGGAATTGGCAATTGAACAAGATCCTGAAAACGCTTCATTTCATTTTGCAAAAGGTTCGCTTTACGACAAAATTGGAGATATCGAAAAAGCGATCGAAGCATATAAAAGTGCGATTGAATTGAAAGACGATTTTGCAGATGCTTATTATAATCTGGGTGCGATTTATTATAACGAGGGAGTTAAGCAAATAGAAGTCGCAAATTCGGTTCCAACTAATGAACCAGAGAAATATGAAGAAGAGAAAAGCAAAGCTGATGTCCACTTCAAAAAAGCAATTCCACCAATGGAAAAAGCCGCGGAATATTCTAAAGATGCACCACAAACTCAAATGAGTTCATTAGAAACGTTAAAGACTTTGTATTATCGTTTGAAGATGATGGATAAGTTTGATGAAGTAAATGCTAAGCTTGAAGAACTGAAGCAATAAGAACATATTTTAAGGAGGGAAATTTTCTCTCCTTTTTTTCAATATATGAAAATAACATAATATCAACTATAAGACAAATATATGGAGCTGTTTTAAGCATTGATCAATGCATTTCAATAACTTCTAACGAAGAGTAAACAAACAAACTTAATACCATCCAGAAGGTCTAATAAACAGAGGAATTCGCGTATCTGATATAGACTCGCTAAACATCATCAATTGAACAGCCTCAATAGATCTAAATAAACCACTTCCTGTATTTAATTAATTTCTCGTATTTCTGTCCATCTATAAGGATACGTCAAATATTAAATTCTCAAGGAGTTCAGTGTGAAAAAACAAAAAAAGCTTACATCAACCTGTTCATGAAACACACCGCACTTCTTCAAAGAATTCGGAGAATTAAGACAAAGGAATTAACGTACAAACTAAAATACACAAATGTAACTAGTCACAATGATGACGGCTAGTGTGCTGTTAGTAAGTGTGATCAGTGGGTACATATGTAACTTCATGAGATTATAACAGCTTTATCTGATTCTTGCAATAAGGCTTTGCGTAGTTCGTTTTGAATAAAAAAGAGCATGGAATTAAAGGAATCCCCACGCTCTTTTCTTACTTTTTTTTGATTGATCGTTAAAACCCTGACTTCTTTAGAGTTTCAACCCATTTGTCGATTCTTCCTTTTGATAATCGTGCTTGATTTTCCTGATCAAGACAAAGGCCACTCCACTCGTTATCACCTCTTTCAGCTCTTGATTTTTCGTAATTATATCCTTCGCGTGAAGTCTGACCGACAACCTTAGCGCCTCTGGATTCAACCAATTCGGCAAAAATACCCACACCATCATTAAAATTTTCCGGGTAAAACTTTTGATCTCCTAAGCCAAATATAGCAAACGTCTTGCCCGATAAATCCATATCCTCAATGGCTGGAACAAGCTCATCCCAATAGTTGGGTAATTCTCCGTCCCACCAGGTTGCAACACCTATAATATACTTGTCAAACTGAAGGAAATTTTCTTCAGTTACCTCCTCAGCATTCACGACTTCAAGATTTTTATTTCCTAAAGCTTGTATAATCTTTTCGGCTACTTTAGAGGTCTTATTTGTATGAAAGCTGTAAAATATACCTGTTTTGCTCATGATCTTCCTTTTAGTATGCAATTAACTCTTTAGCTGTAGCCACAATTTTATCCGTATCAGGCAGAATGGCTTTTTCAAGAATCCTGTTAAATCCTACCGGAGTATAAGGTGAACCGACCCTCTTCACTGGTGCATCGAGGTGTTCGAAAGCTTCCTCCATAATCATAGAAGTAACCTCTGAACCAAAACCAGCAAAAACTTTATCTTCATGAACAACCATTACTTTATTCGTTTTTTTCACAGAGTTAAGAATTGTCTCTTTATCAAGTGGAACAATCGATCTTAAATCGATTACTTCGACGTCAATTCCTTCTTCTTCAAGTTTTTCAGCAGCTTGCAAACTGTAAATTAATGTATTCCCATAGGTTACCAGGGTAATATCACTTCCTTCTCTTCGAATACGGGCTTTTCCAAACGGGACTTCAAAGTCATCAGGAATTGGAGTAGCAGCCTGTGGTGCATTGTATAGTGCTTTAGGCTCCATAAATACGGTTATTCCTTTCGATCTGATTGCGGTTCGCAATAATCCTGCAGCATCATCTGCAAACGTTGGGTAAACTATCCGAACCCCAGGCATTGTTGCCAAGGCACCTTCAATATTTTGAGAGTGATACAAACCACCGCCAATGTAACCACCAGAAGCTAATCGAATAGTCATATTCGGAACAAATTGCCCGTTTGAACGCCAATACTCATGGCTGGATTCAACATACTGTTCCATTGCCGGCCAAAAATAATCAGCAAATTCAGCTCCTTCAATAACGATTCTGATTTTATCGTTAAAACGGCTCATTCCATTTGCAGTTCCAACAATAAAATCTTCGGCAATTGGAGCACTAAATACTCGTTGCTCACCAAATTCCTGCTGCATTCCTTTTGTTACATTGAAGGCACCACCTTTTTCTTTATTGGCCACATCCTGTCCCCAGATAAACGTGTCCGGATTTGCACGAAATTCTTCCTTCAGCGTTTTATTGATCGCTTCAACAAGTTTAACTTTATCGCCATCGTGACTATGAACTCCGTCAGGATATTTCTCTGCTTGATAAGGCTCCGGCATCACAAAATCAAAAATACTTGCTGGATCCGGATCTGGAGCTTTCATCGCTTTTTTATGAGCAGCTTTGACAATGCCTTTGGCGTTTTCCTCAATAGTCTGAAGTTCTTCTTCGGTGAACCGGTTATATTTTAGCAACATCCGGCGAAATTTAGCCAATGGATCGTAAACACGAACATAATTGCGCTCATTTTCACTGCGATACAGCTCATGCCGATCTGAATTCGAGTGCGACTCAATACGAACACAATTGGCTTGCAAAATAACAGGCTCTCCAACTTCAAGAACATGCTTTTTAGCTTCAGCCATCGCATTCATGGAGTCAAAAACATCTTTACCATTGCAATGAATGATTCTCAAATTTTTGAATCCGATAAAATTATTTGCTGCTTTACGGTTAGCTGTTTGCATGTGCTTGGGAACTGAAATTCCGTAGCCATTGTCCTGCAAAACAAATATTACGGGAAGCTTCTCGCGCGAAGCCCCATTTATTGCTTCGTAAACATAGCCTTCGCTAACCGAAGACTCACCATGCGAGGTAATAGCAACTCCTTTTTGTCCATAATACTTTATAGCCCTGGCAACTCCTACTGCATGCAGATCGTGATTTCCGGTACATGAAGAGACATTGTGAATATTCCATTCCGGCTTAGCGAAGTGGTTGGACATATGCCGTCCACCGCCAGCCACATCAGTAGCCTTTGAAATTCCGTTCAATAAGATTTCTTCTTCGGTTAAACCGGCAGAGAAACAAGTCATCATGTCTCGGTAATATGGGAAAAGATGGTCGGTTTTTTTGTCAAAATGTTGACCAATAGCAAACTGTATTCCGTCATGTCCGGCATAAGGAGCATGATAAGACCAGCCGATGGCTTGTTTGAGGTAGTTGGGAGCTCTTTCATCAAGTCTGCGGCCCACTACCCATTTGGTATACCACTTCTCAAGAGTTTCCTTATCTACATTCTTTATTGTGTAAATCTTGGGATAAATACTGCTCATGTGTAATTTATATTTGTCTGTTTATGTCAAATTCTTCTAGAAGATCGGCGATCCGTCTTACAAATGCACCTCCCATCGCTCCATCAATAATTCGATGGTCATACGAAAGAGAAAGGAACATTTTATGTCTTACGACAATCGCGTCTCCTGTCGGAGTTTCCATAACGGCAGGTTTCTTTTCTATCGTTCCGGTAGCCAGAATTGCTACTTGGGGTTGATTGATAATTGGGGTGCCAATTACATTTCTGAATGAACCGAAATTAGTAATTGTAAAGGTTCCACCTTGGTAGTCTTCCGGTCTTAATTTATTAGATCGTGCACCTTCAGCTAATTGATTCAGCTTTTTGGTGATACCAACCAAGTTCTTTTGCTCGGCTTCTTTAATCACTGGTACAACCAGGTTACCATCAGGTTTGGCCACAGCAATAGCGACGTTGGCCGATTTGTGTAGGTAAATCTTATCACCATCAACCGATGAGTTTACAACGGGGAATTCAACCAAAGCCTTGGCAACAGCCTCGGTAAAGACCGGCATGAATGTGA
Organism: Sunxiuqinia sp.; assembly: GCF_055140945.1. Lineage (NCBI taxonomy): Bacteria > Pseudomonadati > Bacteroidota > Bacteroidia > Marinilabiliales > Prolixibacteraceae > Sunxiuqinia > Sunxiuqinia sp. The sequence goes on along the minus strand of NZ_JBSQYS010000019.1, from coordinate 42,331 downwards.
TTTTTTCACCATACTTTTCCTGAAACTCATTTTTAACTTTATTTCTCCACAGAACCAGATTTGTCACATCAGCTTCCACAACAGAAGTAACATGAGGTGAAGTTTGTTTTGACCGAACCATGTGATCCGCAATTAATTTGCGTACCCGGTCCATTTCAATAATCTGATCACTAGCTCCAATTGAAGGACTAACTTTTGGTGCCGAAGGTTTTGAAGCGGGTTTACTCTCGGCCGGAGCTGATTTTACAGCTTTTTTATCTTCTATAAATTTCAGCAAGTCATTCTTTTGAACTCTTCCATTCTGACCAGAACCTTCAATACTTTCAAGCTCTTCCAGCGTAACATTTTCTTTTTCAGCGATACTTTTCACTAATGGAGAGTAAAAGCGATTTGAACTTGATTTAATATCAGAAGCTTTGACTGCCGAAACGTCTTCAGTTTTTTCAGCAGGCTCTTCTGACTCTACTTCTTTATTCTTTACTTCAGAGGTTTCTTTTACATTCTCTGATTCATCATCTTCCTCATCTATTTTAATAATAGCCACTACTTCTCCTACAGGAACTACATCGTCTTCCTTAAAGAGAATTTTGGATACTACTCCATCAACCGATGATGGGATTTCAGAATCTACCTTATCTGTTGCCACTTCAAAAATCGGATCATCTTCTTCAATTGTATCTCCTTCTTTGACGAACCATTTCGTAATCGTAGCCTCCTGAACACTTTCACCCAGTTTTGGAATTAGGATCTTGAACTCTGACATACTTTTATTTATTTAACATTTGATTATTCTCGAAAATTCAATTTATTCAACAAGCTAGGAATTGAAAAGTTCAAGACGCAAAGCGGATACGAAATAATCTTAATCAATAGGCTGGATAAGCCATTGAGCCATGTTTTATGATAAAAAAATAATCCGATGAAAATTAACAGAGAAAGTTATTATTGGATAACAATTCTATCGAAAACACGAATAATCTCTTTCGAATTGTTAGCCTGTCTTAATTCTTGTTCCACGGAGTCAGTTTTTTGATTGAAAATAGCGATCGATTTATTTATTATTTCAATCATTTCTTTTTCGACTTTTTCTAATGAAAGAATGTCTTTTCTCATACACTTGCGGTAGTGGTGAGTGAGTTTCTGCACTGAGTAATATAAGTCTGGCTTTTTTATTTCTACCGAGGAGATATAACTGGGAGGTCCACAATTTACTTTTTTTGTATAGATTTGATTGAATTGCTCCAATTTTACAGAAATGGTTTCTCCTAATAATTTATCATGCGCACACTCTTTAATTTCCGGTATTTGGCATGATGCTCCTTGAAATTGAAAAACTTCCTGTGCCCAGGTGGATAGGGTGATAAATAAGCAAGCGGCGCAAAACAATAACTTCATAAATTCTTTCCTCCTCAAATCGATTTCCTGCTAAATTTAGAAAAAAATGAGATAGATCTAGAATTATGGATTGAATAATGCTAAAGAACATTAAATCAAATGGTCAATTATTAATTGCTAAAGGAAGAATATCAATTGGGTAATAATTAAAGAGATCTTGCTGCGGCCATTCCTTAATCCGCCCCGTTAAACGCTGCATAAAGCGATTAATTTCATACGGAAATTTAGATCCTTTCCAACTACTTGTATTTGAAAGAAAGATCCAGTTAAGCCCATTTTTTTGTCTTTTTAACATGGCCACCGAACCTGCCATGCTTCCAGTACGCGCCCAGGTGCCATAATCATTTGTTGCTCTCCATCCCAAAGGACCTTTAGCATAGGTGTTGTCAGTCATTTCCAGAATTGAGCCATCTTTTAATACATCTTTAACTTCTGGATGTCCATCGATTAAGACCAGTAAACGGGCAAGCTCCACCGAAGAGCAAATCCAACCTCCTGCAGCTCCCAATAATTCGATTGGATTACCGCCATCCGATTTTGGAACTTTTAAACCTTGTCCGGCAAAATCAAATATTTGCAAACTTCCCCGTTGCTCAAAATAGTCAACTTCATTGGGATATTTATATGTTTTATCGCTGTGCCCAATATGCATGTCCAATATGCCATTGGGAATTAAAACTTCTTCGCGAACAAAATCTTCATAGCTTTTACCACTAACAGCTGAAATAACTTCGCCTAAAAACATATAACCCATGTTCGAATACGAAACTTGTGTTCCAGGTGGAAATGAGAGACGTCGGCTGGCGATGTATTTCGAATAGGTTTCCATTGTTGCAGGTGGTGTGTCGCCTACTTTATCTGCAATACTCAGCGAATGAAAAGCCGGATCTCCATAGCGCTGAGACCAGCCACCCGAGTGAGCTAACAGGTTTCGTACAGTAATACTGTAAAGTTTTGAATCGCGGACATCTCTGAAATACTGGTTATCAATGACGGCGCCGGGTCCAAACACCTTATCAGAAAGATCTAGTCTGCCATCTTCAACCAGTTTCATGATCGCTACTGCAGTAATCAGTTTTGAAACGCTTGCAACGCGAAACAAACTACCAGGTTGTACTTTATTTCCTGCTTTATCAGCATCCCCAAATCCTTGAGCATAAATAAGTTTTTCGTCTTTAATGATCGCTATTGAAACACCATTGAGTTCCCAACGCTGAATGAACCTTTCGACCTGCTTTTTGATGTACCTTGACTGTTTAAAATCTGAGAGGTCGTTTTGTATGCGAAAATTTAATCCTTTCAATTCAAGTTCATAATAGGCCGGAACTTGCTTTTTCCTGCTAATTCGTGTCGAACCAAAGGACAATAAAAAAATGATAATAAATATAGAGTATCTCAAATATCGCATATATTACAAATCTAAATTAGGCGTGCTTACATTTGTAAGCATCCAACTAAGTCGCTGGCATTCTGTATTTTATTTAATTCTAAATAGTTATTAATTCCATCTACAATCTGAACAGGAATAGTTGGGTCGATAAAAATAGCTGTGCCCACTTGCACGGCCGAAGCACCAGCTATCATAAATTCAATTGCATCGGTCGCGTTCATTATTCCGCCCATGCCAATGATAGGAATTTTTACTGAATTATACACTTGCCAAACCATTCGTAGTGCTAACGGTTTAATTGCAGGCCCCGAAAGTCCACCGGTAATGGTCGACAAAACAGGCTTGCGGCTATTTGCATCAACAGCCATTCCTAAAAACGTATTTACTAAAGATACTGCATCAGCTCCCTGCCCTTCAACCGCACGTGCTATTTCAGTTATATCGGTAACGTTTGGAGAAAGTTTCACGATTAGCGGTTTATCGTATACTTTTCGAACCGCTCGAACAACAGCTTCGGCAGATGGGCAACTCACCCCAAAAGCCATTCCGCCTTCCTTTACGTTCGGGCAGCTAATATTTAACTCTATAGCCGGAATTTTGTCCAACGCATTAATCCGTTCGGTTAGTTCCACATATTCTTCGATGGTAGAACCATTTACATTGACTATAAACTGGCTGTCAATATCTTTGATGTTGGGATAAATATTTTTTTCAAAGTTGTCTACACCTTTATTTTGAAGTCCTACAGCATTTAACATCCCTGAGGGTGTTTCAGCCATTCGGGGATAGTCATTTCCTTGTCTTGGCTTTAGGGTAGTTCCTTTCATAACAACGCCGCCAAGTTTCGATAGGTCTACAAAGTCTGCAATTTCTTCACCAAAACCACACGTTCCCGATGCTGTTAAAACCGGATTTTTAAATACAAGATCTTTAATTCGAATACTTAAGTCTACCATGTTAGTTTATTAATATTAAATACTGGTCCATCGGTACATACACATTGATTACCTTCAATTGTTTTTTCAACGCAACACAAGCACACGCCGAAACCGCAAGCCATCATATTTTCAAGGGAAACCTCGCAAGACACTTGATTTTTAGCAGCTTCCTTTGCTACAGCTTTCATCATTAAATCGGGTCCACAAGTGTAAATTCTGTCAAAAGCAGTCAATTCACTTTTAAAAACAGGATGATGGGTTACAAATCCTTTTTCTCCCAGGCTACCATCTTCGGTTGTGTGGTAAAAATTTCCAACGTGTTTATATGCAGTAATATCTACATGATCTTGTTTACTTCTTGCACCAAGTAATACATGAACATTTTGGGGATCTAAACCGCATATTTTAGCCAAAAACAACATGGGGGCAACACCACTACCTCCACCTATAAGCAACACTTTGTTGTCTTTTTCAGGTATTGAAAAGCTGCTGCCAAGCGGATAGATAACGCTAATCTTATCTCCAGCCTGATAGGTCGTTAGTACGTTTGATCCTCTTCCCAATATTTTTACCAATAAAGAGAAAGTGTTATTTTCGTAGTCGACATCAAGTACTGAAAATGGGCGTCTTAGAAATATTTCAGTTGATTTCTTTATCTCTACATTAACAAACTGCCCTGGAAATATTTGAGGCAATTTTGCAGATGACTTTAAATCCAGTCTGAAATTATCATGATTTAATTGGGTGTTTTTAATCAGAAGTAGCTCCTCTACTGTCTTTTTCATTCGTATATTCTTTGAACGTTACTAAAGGGTAACACATGTAATTTTGTTATTGAGCTATCGAAAATAAGGGCATCAATTGTCAATAACGCATTTCATACGATACAAATTTGCTCGCAAATATAACCAGAAAAATTTATTTCGTAGGACCGTACTCTCTAAAAGTTTGATCGGTATAGAAAACCACAATACGCTCAATTGTTTTTTCTGTTTTCTTAACAAAATCAGGAGTTGCAGCCTGCTTTTGTTCGCTTTCTGAAAGTATTGGCTCAATGGGCTTTTTAATTGAGGAAGAAGAAATTTCCTCTTTTATCGGTGGTGACCCAACGTCGGGTATCGGACTATTTTGTGGAAACAATTGCGGAGAACTTTGTGTCGCGCCCCGCTCAAGCATGTCACCATCACCCATTATGAGCCATTTGGCATTGATTTCCGGATATTTCTCCAGCATTTTAGATATAAACTGAAAGCTTGGTTTATTTCGTCCGTGTAGCACATGGGTAACGTTTGATCTTTGTACACCAATTGAATCAGCAAGCTCTGATGATGTAATGCCCTTATGATCCATAAATCGTTTTATCCGGGTATTCATTTATTAGAATTTTACTTTTCTACAAAAGTAACAAATCAGAATCAAATCAAGAAACAAAACGTAACAACCTCTGTGATACTTTTGTAAACAACACACGTCCCCCAAGTGATCATTAATGTAAATAGTATTTATTTATTACTATATTTGATTCCTGTATATTATTGAATAATAGCAACTTAAAAAGAATAAATATGGCTATGAGTGGTGTATGTCGCTCCTTGTTGGACTCCTGAGCTTAATGCACTTTAAGTAATGGTTTATTTTAGTATGATATACAGTGGATTAAGTCTTGATGTATAGGTTGTCGACTAGTTAGTCGGTCTTTGGTTTTTGGAGTTTACGGAAGTACCCTTTTGTGGTTATAAATGTTACTTGTGTCGGGTATTTCTAAATTGCCTTCATGCAATCTGGCACACATTTGTATTATTTACGTGTTTTTATTTGTGAACTATATTGGATTTACAAATGAAAAGATGCAAAATCTATAAAAGATAAAAATCCTGTATTGATTTATGTGTAATCGACCGATAAGTAGAAAATATTAGATTATCAGAGACTTTAAACGACACCACACTGAGTGCTTCGTATTAGTGTTAAGCAAGTTACAATACTATTGTAAATGTAAATCGTTTGAGTTTTGTTATAAACTGGCAAAAATTAAGGTTTAAACTTTACATTTATCATGGTCTGATGTTTTTCATTAATTTTTTTTGTGAAAAAGCTCAGCATGTACCCTGTTATTAAAAATAGCTTTTTAAATTCGTTCTATTCAATTATATTTTTCATTTACCATGAGAGGAATTCCAGCATCGGGTGTATTTATATTTTTTGCAATAATTATTGCCATTGAATTTTCTGCTTTCCTGGCTCTACGCACATTATCATCGTCCCAAAAGTCAAGGAAACCTTTTGCGTATATTTATTGGCTTTTAAGTGCAGTTCTGATTGGAATTTTAGCTTTCGGCTTTTTGAATCCTTCGAAAATACGAGAAACGGATAATTATGATTTTTTCTATTTCGTCATCTCAGTGTCTTTTCTAATCCTTACTCCCAAGTTTTTATTGGCTGTTAGCTACCTTATTTCTCTTGTTTTTCGCTTGTTTAAAGCAAGATATTTCAGTCGCATTTTATTAATGAGCTCGCTTATTATTAGCCTTGGACTCATGATTAACATTGGCTATGGGATTACATTTGGGCGAAAAACGTTAAGAGTGATTAAGCAGGAAATATATCTCGACTCGCTTCCTGATGCACTGGATAAAACAACAATTGTTCAGATATCGGACATTCACCTTGGAGGCTTTGAAGATGACAGTTTTATTCGGCGGGCGGCTGACGAGATTAACAGCTTTCATCCTGATTTGATTTTATTTACCGGCGACATGGTTAATAATTACTACCAGGAAATGCTAGGCTTTGAAGATGAATTTACCGCCATGAAAGCAAGCTATGGTAAATATGCCATTTTGGGCAACCACGATTATGGAGATTATTCTAACTGGGAAAGTAAAGAGCAAAAGCAATTCAATCATCAAACCTTAGAAGGAATGATTGAAGATGCCGGCTTTGAGCTGCTTTTGAATGAATCTGTAGAAATAGATATCAACAATGAATCGGTAGAAATTATTGGTGTCGAAAACTGGGGCCACCCTCCTTTTCCTCAATATGCTGATTTAGGTATGGCGATGAAAAATACAGAAAAGCAATCCTTTAAAATTCTGATGACTCATGATCCTGCACACTGGGCTGATCGGGTTATTACAAAAACGGACGTGCCTTTATCGTTGAGCGGACATACTCACGCGGCACAATCGGGAATTCAGTTTGCCGGCATTGAGTTTAGCCCTATGTACTTTATTCAGAAATATTGGGGAGGCCTTTACAAACATGGCGATCAGTACCTCTATGTAAACCGCGGTTTAGGATGTGTTGGTTTACTTGGCCGGATTGAAATGGTGCCGGAAATAACCGTATTCACTCTTCGGTCAAAGTGAATCAAAGTTGACAGAAAATAGAAATTGAAAATAGAAGCTTTGCTCTTTCGGATGGTATGCATTGCGGATACCAACTGTTACCGGAGTAACGATACGCAACAGATGTCCGTCACCCAATAAGTCAATTCCTACAGAATTCATATCTCGCGAAAAAGATCCAATATATTCGCCTTCAGCAGAATAGCTATTTCCTCTCACATTGGCAAAATCGTAAAATAGCGATGTCCGCAGACGCTTTAAATAAATAAATTTCCCAACACTCAAATCCGGGTAAAGCAATGGCATGATATAGTCGATTCCCATTGAATACATTTTTGTATTCTGAAAACTACTATATCCGCGCGGAAAACGAACGTGATTAGCAAAAGAAGAACCTTGTTCATTGGTTTGAAAACCGTTATAAAGCTTGATTCCATGATTTCGGCAGATGCCCGGGAAGAATAAGTTGGACTGAATCGCTGATAAAGTACCAATTTCACTTTTGCTTTTTAGTCCATTACGAAGAGTAAGTTCCAATGTTTGAGCAAACCGGGGTGCCAAATCAAGCTCAGCAAGGCCTGTCGAATTTTGCAAATACAATTGGTACGCTATCGAATGGTAAAAGCCGCTGGGAAATTCCGGAGGTGTTGTGTTCGTGTGCGAAATACGTTGATAAGAATACTCCACTTGCGGACGAATGTATTGCGAAAATTGCCCCTGGCTAAAGTGTAATGGAAAGGAAATACCCCCATCAAAACGAAGTTGATTCCATGAAAATTGCTGTATGGTTGTATCGCTATCCACCACATTACCCGCTTGATCGACTGTATTTTTGATCTGAAAATATTGAGATTTTCGCTTCCCATAATTGAATTCGGCATCTAAGACCGGGAAAAATCCTGAATAGGTAAATCCTGCAATATATTTTCCTGTTTCTTCTTGCAGGTTATATTCGTAACCCAAACGAGTTTCAGCAGTTCCTAGTTTGTTTTGCGAAAAAAGAGAGATGCCCGGCTCAATATCATAGTCATTCACATCAACATATGCCGGAGCCCAGCTATGAAAATTAAAAAGGTGAGCCGCTTTTCGATATGGTTTTGTGTTATAGCTAGCTTCTTCTTTTCCTGAGAAATCAATCACTTGCTTTTCTTGTTCGGCCAGTGTATTTGCCAACTCGTATTTTTTCAGCTGAATTTCATCAAAAGGTTTATTTAGAAAACTATTTGAAGATAGAACTGCCAATTGGTAACCACCTGACGAATAGTTGCTGAACAGTAATTGACTCCCAATGATGGCCGGATAATCTGCTCCAAACCGGACGGAGCTCAGCTGCTTCGTTTCGTTCGATCTTAAATTAAAACTGTAAATATTATCAATACCGGTAAACGAACCTGTAAAATAAACTTTGCCATCGTAGTAGTACGGGCTTCTAATTTCATGAAAGCCACCGTTCAGTAATGTTTCAAATTGTCCATTGTCAATTGAGATGCTTGTTAAAGACTTACCTTTTGAAGACAACGAAACAAAGTAGAGCATCTGTCCTCGATCATCCCAGCAAGGAGTGAAAATAAACTGATTTTGAGGTAGCTGAAATTGCTTGAGCCTCTCTCCTGTTTTCAAATTAAATATTGACAAAAAATAATGATTTGTCTTGTCGACTTCCACAGCTGCAAAACGGGTCAAATCAGGTGATAACGTCGGGCTAAATAGCTTATTTTCAATAGAAAAAACTTTCTTTACTTCTGTTGTTTGATTATAAATAACAATCACTGATCGGTCTGCATGTGTCCACCTCACATTGGGACGTCTTTCTGACCATATCAGCATGTTTTCACGACCGGAAAAAGACTCTTGAAAAATGCTTCCGGGAGTAAAGATTGTTTTTTCCTTATCAGAGCTTATTTCTACAATTCGAGTCAAGTCAGATCGATCTCGTTTCAGTGCAATAATTGTTGAGTCGTTTGCCGGAAAAGCCTGCGTGTAGTTGGAGTAAAATTTTGATGCCTTCGTAATGAACGTCGATGTTGTCTGTGTCAGGGAATTGATTTCTTCATTCCACTTTTCTTGATAATCCAGAAATAAATCCTGATACAAACCTCGCTGATTGAAACCGGTTTCTTGCTTCAAAATACGATTGACCGGACTGATAGACAATGGCTTTTGGGCAATTTCGCTGAGCACTTTTGACCAAACGTTGGAACCATATTTTTTACGGGTTCCTCCAACCATCCAATAACCAAATTTATAGCGGTTTGGCACAAAATCTTTGAATGATCCAAGCGAAGCTTTGTTGTATGAGTATAATCCATTCTCAACAACCTGAGCTTTGTTCTCCATTAAAAAGGAAGCAAGTCTCCCCCTCCCCGAGTTGCTGAGAGCTGTCTCGGCTACCACCGCATCGCCTTCAATAAACCAAAATGGCAAATAAGCTCCAACCACTGCTGCCGCAGCTTGTTCTCCAAACAAAATCGGCAACAAAGCTGGTAGTTCATCCTGAATTTTATCCATCTGCACCACATGCCGGAATTCGTGAATGGCGAGTTCTTCCAGCCAATCCTGTGCGTAAATTTTCTGGTGTGGAGTTGTGAATAATTCCATCCGTTTTGGAGCCCAGGCAACCAATCCATTTGATTGCACGGTGTGTGTATGCAGCATTACAGAAATCTTCCGAGGTGAATGACCTAAGGTTTGATAGCCATAGTCATAAGTTTTTTCAAAAACGTAAGCCAACTGTTGAGCTTTTTGTTCGTATTCTTCAGGATAAATGAGCTGGAAATGCTCAGTATTAATTTGTCTCCATTTTATTTTTGCCGGCTCCTGCCCAGTTGAGAAATATTGCGAATAGCCCGTAACAGGAACTATCAGAAGTGTGATGACAATAATTATAAAAAAGTGTTTCATGCGGATTTCAATACTCTAACTGATTCGAAGAACTAGGCATGTTAGACAAACGAGAATGAAAGTCATTTATTTTTCGAATTGAATATAAACAAAAAATGCCGGATAAAATTTTCGGCATTTTTAATATCTTCTGAATTAATGATTGTGTTTCATTCCAAATAACTTTCGTGCGTATTTATTGCTGCCTGATAAAGGGATGCAAATGAAGAGTTTACCCAAATAATAGCCGGGAAGATTCCAACAATAAGAAGAGCTAATCCGCAAATGATGATAAAAAAAGAAAAGATTCCCATTCCAAAGATTGTCCAGCCAATTCCACGGGTTAGTTTCCAACTTTGCTCAATGGCCTGTATCGCGTCCAGTTCTTTATCCATTACCAAATAAGAAACAAATGACAACCGGCAAATAAGAATAATTCCCGGAATAATAAAAAATATAAAGCCCATAGCCACTAAGGCACTTTTTAACAAGTTGGCCAGAATAACGTTCAAATAGTTATGAAATCCGGCAATCAATTTTTGAAATTCTATGTCTTTATCACGAACCGCATCAATATAAATCAGTTTGGCACTGTATTCAAAAACCGGCACCACCAAAAAGTAATACGCAATGCCAAAAAGAATCAGGAAAAAAGCACCTATCGATAGCAATATGTTGTCGCCATTGAAAGGAAAACTGTGAATAAAACCATAATCTCCTGAATTATAATTTATTTTAAATCCGACAGAAGGACCTGTCACCATGCCAACAACAATGACAACCAGAAGCAAATACAAGAAATACTTTTTCATTACTTGCCATCCGTTGCTAAAACTACCACCTAAAGTTGGTCTTAAACTCACGTAATTGATTAGTTCCATTGTTGAAGGTTTTAATATTTATTTCAAAACTACTGCGTTCAGTATTAATATCCTTCCTACTAAAGTCGTGTTTTGCTCTTTTACGACTAAAGTAGCAGCTGAAACCAGCACTAAAAGTCTCTCGCACAGGAGAGTCAGTATAGGTGAGTTTCATGCGTTGCAAATGAAAGAGAAACATGAAAAACGCTTTTGTATTTAATAATCCTACTTTGGTATGAGTGATGAATGGAGCCTTTTCACTATTTTGGCTAACAATATGAGAATCGGGATTTTTATATTTTGTTTTATCGTTTCAGTTGGGTTGACCGCTCTGGGATTAATGACATCGTACCGACTGAAAAGGCTGGAAGTGAAACCATTTGCCTCTTCCCTATTTTATTACACTATTTTTTTGGCAGCTTTTGGCTTTTACAGCATCTGGAGTAATTTGATAGTTGAGTTTTTATTAAATCACGTTATTACCTCCAAAGACACCTTAATAAATATTGTTGGTATTTTCCCATTCTTAGGATTTCCACTTTTGATCGTAGCCTGGTATTTATTCATCCAGTTTAGTGTTGAATTAGTTGGGTTTAAATTGAAACCTTACGTGAGTATCGTCTATTTTTCAATTTGCATTCTACTATTTTTCTTTCTTGCTAATTATTTCAAGAATCAGCTCATTCAAGATGAAGCAATCAAACTATCATTGATTGTTAAAGGTTTTGCAATAACACATTTATTGGTTGTTGGAGTAGGCTGTATTTTGATACTAGTTGGAGGTGAAAAACGGATGGAAGTGAAAAAAGAAGTAATTCTAGCAGTCATATTTATTCCAATTTTATTAGCGAAGATTGCTTTATTCATGGTCTCTTCGCATTGGATTATTGTCATCCTGTTCATCGTTTTTTATTACAGCCACCCAGCTATTATTTCTAGCTATTTGTACTTTAAAAGATCCTCAGGAAAACCGATAGCTGATAATGAATTTGCATTGTTTTGCCATGAGTTTGAAATATCAAAACGTGAGGCTGAAATCATTAAGGAAATTTGTCAGGGGAAAACCAACCAGGAAATTGCTGACTGTTTGTTTATTACTATCCAGACAGTGAAAGATCATGCATCAAGAATTTACTTAAAGACCGGAGTTAAAAATCGAATTCAGTTGTCAAATCTCGTTGGGGAAAAAATAAAACCAGAGCCTGCAAAAAGCAAACCCTGATTTCAACCTTGGAGCTATGAGAATAAATCATCTGATAATCAAAACACATGGGCTTATAAAAAGGTTGACTCCGCGTTGTTAACTTTCATAGAAAAAAATAAAATTGTTCCAATCAGTCGCGAATATCTCCGAGTTTACACTTAAGAATACTAAATTTGAAGACCTAAAAAATTAATGTAGTGGAATTTTATTTCAACTCAACGTACACATTCGGTCTATTTCTCTTCTGCATTGTTATTGCAGGCTTAACCAGTTTTATACTATACAGAAAGACGAAGAAAGACAGCCCATTAACAAGTTTTCAGATTTATTTGCTTAGTGCGTTGCGATTCGTCTCCGTTTTTCTAATCGTTGCTTTATTTCTCGAACTAGCTATCCAGCGAATAAAGCACGAGAAGTTGCAGCCTGAGTTGATAATCGGAGTTGATAACTCCGAGTCGGTTAAGCAATACAGCAATAATATAAAAGATGTAGTCACTCAATTAAATAGCGAGTTGAAAGGCCTCTCTCCCACTGTTTTTTTATTTGACAGTCAGACAAATAAGGCAAATACTGATTCTCTGCGATTTGATGGAAAAAGGTCTGATTACAGTAATTTTCTGAATGAGATTAATCAAAACTATTTAACGTCGAATATTGGCGCTGTACTCATTTTGGGAGATGGCATTTTTAATGCCGGCACTGATCCTGTTTATGCCGCTAATTCGATCCGCTATCCAATTTATACAATTGGTTTTGGCGACACTGCCATTCATACCGATGCTGCCATCCGAAAAGTAACAACCAATCCAACGGCCTATTTAGAGACAAATTTCCCTATTGAAATTGATCTGAGTTTCAAAAAGGCCGCTGGTAAAATTGTCAACCTCACTGTTAAAAATAAGAATAAGACGGTTTATTCACGGGCTATTCGCATCCAGTCTGATGATTATTTCTTCACTGAAAATATTAGCCTGAAGCCCATCAAGGAGGGTATTGCCAAATACGCGGTTCGCATTGATGAAGTTGGTGGCGAGGAAAACTTAGCTAACAATACTTACGATTTCTCAGTCAATGTCATTTCTGAAAAGCAGAAAATACTCTTGCTGGCTCACGGACCACACCCCGATCTGGGAGCCATTACCGAGGCACTAAAAGCAAAAAATAGCTACGAATTTGAAACCCTTACCAGCTTATCAGATGATTTTGATTTTACGGATTATAATCTGGTAATTGTTCATCAGTTACCTGATGCCAGTCAGCAATCGGTTACCATGCTGGAGAAGCTAAAACAAAGCAAGCGTCCTTTTCTATTCATCTTTGGGAGAGAAAGTTCCATTGCCAGATTTAATAACCTGCAAACTGGCCTGCAAATAAAGCCTACTAACAGTTTCGAGCAAATTACACCTGAAGTAAACGATCAGTTTAGTCTGTTTCGGTTTAATCCAAATCAAATGACGGATTTAAAAGATCTTCCACCATTGCTGGGGCCCTTTGGCGAAACGACAATCGAAGACTCTTTTGAAACTTTTGCTGATCAGCTTGTCCAAACGGTTAATCTGGAGCGTCCTTTAATTGCTTTTGGCAAAGTTGAAGGACAAAAGCGAGGTTTCATTTTAGGAGAAGGTTTGTGGCGGTGGCGGATTCATAGCTACCTAAAAGATCGTTCACACAATTTATTTGATGAGTTCATCTTAAAAGCTGTTAATTACCTCATATTAAGAGTTAATGAAGATAACTTCAACTTGTTTTATAAAAATGAATATGCTGAGGATGAAGTGATAACCATGCAGGCAGAGCTTTTCAATGCAAGCTTTGAGCTGGTGAATTTTCCAGATTTAGAAATTGAAATATCAGATGATGCAGGACGAACTTATCAGGCTGTGTTTGATAAAGTAGATGACGAATACAGACTGAATGTTGGACGATTGCCCTCTGGAAGCTACTCTTTTAATGCCAGTATAAAACTTGGCGAAACCGAATATGTTGAAGAAGGGAGCTTTTATGTGAAAAAGATTCAAATTGAATTAACTGATACCAAAGCTAACTTCCGGTCTTTAAATCAAATAGCAGAAAAGACTGGTGGTGAGTTTTATCTTCCCGAACAGATCGGTGAACTAATTTCGTCATTAGAGAGTTCAAATCAATTGCGTACACAAAAAATAGAGACGCAGGTTTATCAGGAGTTCCTTTCAATGAAATGGCTATTTTTTGTCATCTTGTTTTTGCTAGTTTTGGAATGGTTTTTGAGAAAATATTGGGGTATTTACTAATTGTGAACCACTAACATGAAATTCAACTACTTCTATAAAATATTAGGTTTATCGGTTTTGGTTTTATTGCTGGCATCTTGCGCCAGCACGTATAAAACAGTTTATATTGAAGTTGCAAAGCCTTCAAAATATATCCTTCCGAATGACATTGTTAGTTTAACTTTAATGAACAGGGGGATTTCAAACGAATTTAAAAACTTCCCAACAGACAGCCTTCAGGTCTATTTCTACAAACAAGGGTTTGATGTTGATGCTGCGGTTCTGGATAGTGTTGCTGCCGACACGACTTTAAAAGTACTTGCCGAGTTACTATTCGAATCAGGAAGATATGATGTTGTCGTTCCTGAAAATAGAAATATTCCGCGTGACATCAGTTATTATCGTATTCCGAAACCATTAGACTGGGATTATGTAACTGAAATTTGTGATACTTATAATACTGATGCGTTGCTTGTCATTGAAAGATATATGAATAAAATAATGACGGATTATATGCGCTACGATGGTATTTATGAAGCAACCATTGACTCAAAGTATGATGCAATTATAAAGATTTACGATCCGAAAAAACAGGAAATTATTAAGCAGATCATGGTCGATGATACTGTTTACTGGTATGCAAATGATTATTCACAAAAGACATTATTTACCTCCAAATTGGTACCTGTCAAACAAGCTTTAATTGAAACAGGGATACAAATCGCACTTGAATTTGATAAATTGCTTTCGCCACAATGGCAAACCCAGTCTAGAGGTTATTTTGACCTAAAAGAGGCTAATCAGGCTATTATTGATTCCTCTATCCGCAAAAATGACTGGACTGCAGCCTACAGTCACTGGAAAGAACTTGCAGCGCATACAGATAATAAAACAACTAAAAGTAAGTTGGAATATAATTTAGCTATTGCCTCTGAAATGCTAGGTAATATTGAAGAAGCTGCTCAGTGGGCAACGAAGTCGTACAAAACACAATATCGCAAGCAAACGGAAAACTACCTTTATACACTGAAAAGGCGAATAAAAGCTATCGAAGAATTTAAGAAGTTCTCATCTGACTCGTAATCAATTCTTATAGATAATGGGTGGACGTTTTAAAGCACGTACAATTAGATAAATTCCTCCAAGTATAAATGGAATACTCAACCACTGTCCCATATTCAGGGCCATTCCTGATTCAAAAGCTTCCTGATCTTCTTTGATAAACTCGATTAAAAACCTTGCGAGGAATATCATCACAAAAAATACACCTACAATAAATCCTTGTCGATTTCGCAAATCAGTTTTCCAGTAGGTATATAACATGACGCCAAAAGTAAGCAGATAAGAAAGTGCTTCGTAGATTTGGGTTGGATGCTTAGGCACTGTTTCTCCGTTTCTCTCAAATATGATTCCCCAAGGCAGGCTGGTTTGAATTCCATAAATTTCAGAATTCATCAAGTTTCCTGTACGAATAAGTGCTGCAACTAAAGCGGTTGGAACCACGACCCGATCCATAATCCAGATAACAGGACGTTTGGACACATTTCTACTCCACAGAATAAGAGCTACAATAATCCCCAATGCGCCTCCATGACTCGCCAACCCGCCGTGCCACACCTTCAATATTTCGCTGGGATGTTGTGAATAATAATCCCATCCGTAAAAAAAAACATGTCCTAATCGTGCACCAATTATGGTAGCAACAATCAGGTAAATAAAAAGACTTTCCAGCCATTCCAGCTTAATATTTTCAAACTTAAACATGCGTTCACCCTGATAGTAACCGCCCAAAAATCCAATGGCAAATAATAAACCATACCAACGAACAGATAATGGGCCTAAACTAAAAATTTCAGGTTCAACATTCCAATGAATAAAGGCTAGAAATTCCATCTATTTTGATTTTTTATTCCGCGTTTTTGCCGTGACAGCTTTTATATTTCTTTCCACTTCCACAAGGACATGGCTCATTACGTCCGACCTTTTTCTCAACACGCACGGGTTGTACTTTTTGTTGTTCTTTGCGGGCTTGAGCATCGCCTCGACTTCCAGATCTTGATTCTGTTATATCCGACTTTTGGGTTGAGTATTTACTCATATCAGTACGCTTATCGACGTCCGCTTCACGTACCTGATTCGGATCAGAAATTGGAATATGCCCTTTCATCAAGGTTGAGACAATATCTTTATTGACTTTTTGAACCATTATTTTAAATAAGTTGAATGACTCAAACTTATAAATCAATAATGGATCTTTTTGCTCGTAGGTCGCATTTTGAACGGACTGTTTCAAATCATCCATCTCACGCAATTGCTCTTTCCAAGACTCATCAATAGTTGATAAAACAACTTGTTTTTGGTAAGATTTAACCAACTCTTTTCCCTGATTATTATAGGCTTTCTCCAGATTGGTAATGATTTGGAAAATACGTTTCCCATCAGAAATTGGAACAACGATATTTTGATAAACCTGTGATTTTTTCTCAAACACATCTTTGATGACCGGATAGGCTTGCTTCGAAATTGATTCAACTTTACGAGTAAAGGTATCAATCATCACCTGGTATATTTTCTCAACAATTTCGTCAGGCTTCAAACTAATGAATTCGTCAGCTGCTATCGGCGACTCAATAGACATTAATCGCACTAATTCCAGATTGAAATCTTCAAATTGATCACTTCCGTAAAACTCATTCACCAGGTTTTCTATCGAATCGTACATCATATTGAGCAGATCAACGTCTAATCGCTCGCCAAACAGTGCATGATGACGTTTTTTGTAGATTACCTCACGTTGTGAGTTCATCACATCATCATATTCCAGCAGACGTTTACGAATACCAAAGTTGTTTTCTTCAACTTTACGTTGGGCACGCTCAATCGATTTTGTAATCATTGAGTGTTGAATAACTTCGCCTTCTTCCAATCCCAGACGATCCATAATCCCGGTAATCCGATCTGAATTAAACAGACGCATCAAGTCGTCTTCCAACGATACAAAGAACTGTGAGCTACCGGGATCTCCCTGACGACCGGAACGACCACGTAACTGACGGTCAACCCGTCGTGAGTCATGTCGTTCGGTACCAATAATCGCTAAACCACCTCTTTCTTTTACCTCTTTACTCAGTTTAATATCGGTACCACGACCGGCCATGTTTGTAGCAATAGTTACCATTCCGGCTATACCGGCATCGGCAACAATGTCGGCTTCCCGTGCGTGTAATTTTGCATTCAGTACATTGTGCTTTATTCCACGGATTTTTAACATCCGGCTTAATAATTCTGAAATTTCAACAGAGGTGGTACCAACCAATACCGGCCGGCCGGCTTTATTGAGTTCCACAATATCAAGAATAACAGCATTGTATTTTTCTCGCTTCGTTTTGTATACCAAATCTTCCCTGTCATCACGAACAATTGGCCGATTTGTAGGAATAACAACAACCTCCAATTCATAAATATCCCATAATTCTCCTGCTTCCGTCTCCGCAGTACCGGTCATACCACTTAATTTATGATACATCCGGAAGTAGTTCTGGAGTGTGATCGTTGCAAATGTTTGTGTTGCAGCTTCAACTTTTACATGCTCTTTGGCTTCAATTGCCTGGTGCAGCCCGTCAGAATAACGACGGCCTTCCATGATACGACCTGTTTGCTCATCAACAATTTTAACTTTGTTATCCATCACCACATACTCCACATCTTTCTCGAACATGGCGTAAGCTTTCAATAACTGGTTGATGGTATGAACACGTTCCGATTTTACTGCATAGTTTTGTAATAGTTCGTCCTTTTCCTCCAGCTTTTTTTCGCGACTCCGTGATTCATCATTTTCGATTTCTGCAATCATTCCACCCATATCAGGTAAAATGAAAAATTCAGGGTCATCAACATCACTCGAAATTAAGTCAATTCCTTTATCAGTAAGCTCAACTGAGTTTTGTTTCTCTTCAATAATGAAGTAAAGTGGATCAGTAACAACATGCATATTTTTGTTATTGTCCTGCATGTAGTAATTCTCCGTTTTCTGCATAGCTGCTTTAATTCCTTCTTCACTCAAGAATTTGATAACGGCCTTGGTTTTTGGCAATCCTTTATGGGCACGGAGCAATAATAATGCTCCTTCTTCCTTTTCATCTTTTGTCGGATTCTCTTTTGATAACAGGCGCTTCGCATCAGTAAAGCATTGCATCACAAAATTTCTTTGAGCAGCGACCAGTTTTTCAACCTTTGGCTTCAGTTCATCAAATTTTTGAATATCTCCTTTGGGAACAGGACCTGAAATAATTAATGGTGTCCGTGCATCATCAATTAAAACAGAGTCAACCTCATCGACGATAGAATAATGATGTTTCCGTTGGACCAAGTCTTTTGGATTGATGGCCATATTATCACGCAGATAATCGAAACCAAATTCATTGTTTGTTCCATAGGTAATATCGGAATTATAGGCCTTACGTCTTTCATCAGAGTTTGGACGGTGCTTGTCAATACAATCTACACTTAAGCCATGAAACTCAAAAATTGGACCCATCCATTCCGAGTCACGTTTTGCCAAATAGTCGTTAACCGTAACAATATGAACACCTCTTCCGGCTAACGCATTCAAAAACACCGGTAAGGTCGCAACTAATGTTTTTCCTTCACCCGTAGCCATCTCAGCAATTTTACCTTGATGAAGCACGACTCCTCCAATTAGCTGAACATCGTAGTGAACCATGTCCCAGACAACTTCAGTTCCTCCGGCTATCCAGCGATTCTTCCAGATGGCTTTTTCACCATCTATAGTAATGCTATCTCTTCCGGCAGCTAATTCGCGATCAAAATCTGACGCGTTTACAACAAGCTGTTCATTGTCTTTAAATTGTCTGGCCGTTTCTTTCACTACCGCAAAAGCCGCCGGTAAAACCTCATTCAGAACAACTTCAATCTTTTCATTGATTTGTTCTTCAATTTTATCAATCTCCTGGTATATTTTTTCGCTCTCCTGAATATCAACTTCTTCAACCTTTTCCTTTAGTGACGCAATTTCGTCGAGATCCGGTTGAATCCGATCCTGGATGATTTGTTTTATTCGAACTGTCTCACCCCTTAATTCGTCAATTGAAAGCTTGGATATTCTTTCGTATTCTTTTTTTATCTGTTCAACTATTGGATTAATCTCCCGGATGTCCCGATCTGATTTATTGCCTAGAAATTTTCCTAAAATCTTATTTACAAATGTCATTATCTATAAATTCTTATTAATATCTACAAACGCACACAAAAGTAGTTAATCTATGTAAGTTTATATATTTGTGCTTTGTTTTTTTTCAATAATAATCATGCCATAAAGGGAATCGGAGCTAATTACGCCAATATTACATGATAAGATAATTATGCTGTCAGTAAAGCACAAAACAGAAAAGAAACAGAATAAAGTTTGATCATGCTTGTTTGTGAAGAATCGCAGATGATTTTCATGTTCGTTTTCAGATCATATTTCATCTAAAAAACCGAAATAATGAGTGACTTTAGCAATAGATGTTTTGTTTGTGAGAAAGAGATGGAACCGAAGCTGTTGGCGAGAAATGAGGAATTAAACCTTCCGGTTTGTGAGCAATGTAAAGGAAGTGATCGCGAAAAAGCCAAAGTTAGTGAATTAAGAGATGGTTTGGCCGACGGATTTGTTTGTGGATGTATTTAAAAAAAAGCTGCTCCTGGGGGAAAGCAGCTTTTCGGATTGATACTGTTCAATCAATAAAATTATTAATTCAACAGGTGCTTATAACTTGGATTTACTAAATCTGGCAAATAGGACGCAATCAGCTCCAGAGCCTCTTCATTTGTTGGCTGATTGGAAGTTAAAATTCGTTGGCGTTCGAGCTCTGAGTCGTTAATTACTTTCCGTGTCAACTCCTCGGGATAATTGCTATAAGATGACTTCACCCATGATGCTCCAAAACCTTTTTTATTGCATAAATATGCAACTTCAAAATGCTCGGCTCTTACCACATAGTAATTGCATCGTTTGGTTTTATGTAATGTGATAACGATGGGTGATTCATTCTTGTCGTATGACAATACCCATGCGTCATCGGCACCGGAACTAAGCGCTTTGGTAGTTACTTTTGAAATTTCGTAATCACTAAAAGTTCGGTCAATTTCACTTGCTTCAACCGCTAAAGCTGCGAAGCTAAATACGAAGATTGTAATTGCTGTAAAAATTTTGTTTTTCATGACTTTGGATTTAATCGTTTACTGTAAAAATTGTTTCGTTACAGGAGTTTAAACTCCATTTTGTTTTCTGCTTGTTTAATTAATAGACGACGAAGAATTCCAGATATTACACTTGCAGATCCTAAATTCGGCCTACTTTCGACGAACAACGATATTAGACAGATAAACGACGTGAAATCGTCAACAAAAACTTTTAAGAAAATTAAGCGGAAATGGATATTTATTCGGAAATGGATGCTGTTCGATCTTGAATATACTTTTCAAGTCGATTAAGTCCTTCAATAATATTCTCTAAAGAATTGGCGTAGGAAAATCGGAGAAATCCTTCTCCACCTGCCCCAAAGTCTATCCCCGGAGTTACACCAACATGAGCTTTATTTAAAATATCAAAAGCAAGTTCGTACGAGTTTGCCGAAAGATGCGATGCATCAACAAAAACATAAAAAGCGCCAATGGGCTCAACCGGGATCTTGAATCCCAGTTCTCGTAATCGGCTAATCATATAAATCCGACGCTCATTGTAAATCCGTTTCATGTTTTCGACCTCACTACCGGCGTCTTTCAACACAGCAATTCCTGCTCTTTGAGCTACTGAACTGGCGCAAATAAAAAGATTTTGCTGCAACTTCTGCATCGGACGGATGTATTGTCTGGGAGCAATTAAAAAGCCAAGACGAAGACCAGTCATGGCATAAAGTTTCGAAAACCCGTTTAATACAAATGCGTTGTCGGTATATTCCAGAATAGAATGTGCACGTCCTTGATAAACTAAGCCATGATAAATTTCGTCAGAGATAATCGTGGTATTTAGTTCGGCTAAAGATTTCAACACTTCCGGGTTCAACAAATTTCCCGTTGGATTCATCGGGCTATTTATTAATATTCCTTTCGTTCGTTGAGTTATCTTATTCTGGATAGCCGAGGCATGAAATTGAAAACCATCAGCAGAATTTACAGGAACGTGAACCGCTTTAGCACCGATGTAATGGATGAAGTTTGGATAGCAAGCATAACCCGGGTCGGATAAAATTATTTCATCATCCTGTTCGCATAAAACCGAAAGAGCCAATAAAATAGCCGGAGAACTTCCTGATGTTACGATAATTTGATTGGGATCAACACGAACCCCGTATTCATTAAAATAGTGTCGCGAGATTTCGTCTCTTAACTCCGGATCGCCCAAGCTGTGCGTGTAATGAGTGCGGCTCTCAAGAAACGCTTGCTTGGTAGCCTCAATGGCACAAGCAGGCATATTAAAGTCCGGCTCTCCAACTTCCATGTGGATAACGTTAGCTCCTGCCCTTTCCAGTTCAACTGCTTTTTCAAGCACCTCCATCACAATAAATGGCGTTATTTCGTTTACTCGCGACGCAGTCATTTTACTTCTTGGTTTTCAGCTCTCGAAATTACTGAAGATATCGAATATTGCAAGCTCAATAATTAATAACCGGAAGTTTGGCTACGTTCTTTTGGAGGTCATTGAGTTGCCACGAAACAATTGGTGGTTACTCAGCCAGATATGCAGGTTCCCCTCTTTCAATTCGATAAGTGAATTCAAGTAACAACAAATTTCAATAGTTTACCGAGCTTCGATAAAAACTCAGAACGTCTAGTTAATTCTTATTTAGCACACTGTTTTGTGCATTAAAACTGAAAAATATCCTAATTTAGTCCATACGATAATAAAAGGCGTTATGATAAAATACAGTTTACTCTTTCTGTTCGTGTGTTTGTTGTTTTCAACTGGTTTTGGCCAGCTCAAAACCGAGGTGTTGTGTACCCAGAATGCTGAAAACAGTTCGGAAGTATGGGAAATATTAAGTTTAGGGGTTCATCAATTCGAAGCTGACGTAATGCCAATTTATGGTGAATTATACGTTACGCCAACCATGCCTGACAGTGCCAATCATGTAAAGCCCACTTTGCGAGATGCATACTTACTACCGCTATTCAATCAGTTTAAAAAGAATAATGGCAATATCATTCCACGGCACACTGACATTAGCTACCTGATATTAGACATCGGTTATGAGCCACACACCGTAATTCGCCTGTTACGACAGCAGCTGCGCACCATGCAGGATATGCTTGTATTTAAAGCCGATGGAAAGTGGCATCCGGGGAAACTACAAATTTTGATTAAAGCTCCGATTGCTGAGCTTTCAAATCAGGAACAATTGATTTTAACCGGCGTGGCCGGCTCCGGGAGTAATTTAAGTTCAGACCTTCCTGTTGAAGTGATGCCATTGATTGAATTACCTTTTTCGGATTTAACCACCTGGAATGGTATTGGGAATATTGCCTTTGAAGAGTACCTGAGTGTAAAGAAAAAGGTTGCTGAAATCCACCAATTGGGCAGAAAAGTATATGTGTCGAAATGTCCGACAAGTGACGGTGTCTGGGACATGTTACAAAAAGCTGAGGTCGACTTTATTGGCACAAATCATGTAGAAGAGTTAGTGCAATATTTAACTAAAAACACTAAGGAATAAGGGGGTGTTCCTGATTGCTGATGCTGAAACTACCGCTTACTTTGAATTTATCCGAAATCTTGTATTGCAAAAACATAGAAGCTCCCCTGATGCTCATATCCTGAACTGAAGGGTTGGCCGGCAATGGATTGAAGATTGAATTGCCCGCGAAACTATTCCCTCCGAAAACAAGCTTGTCACTTAGTTTGTAGTCGGCGTAACTGGTTACCGACAACGCATTTAAAAACGGGTTATAAGAAGGAATTTGATTGGAAAGACTAATCGATTTGAAACCTCCATAAGTATTTAAATTGGTAAAAACAGAAGGTTGCCAGTTCATTTCGTTTGGAATAGCAGGAGGTTGATTAAACTGCAATTCACCAAAAGTTGAATTTGGTGAAAAGTTAAATAACTCCATGTAGATAAACTCATACTCCAAGTTAACCGGGCTCAATTTTGTTGAGTCAGATTGCGCAAAAGTGGCACTTACTACCAAAAGGAAAAAACCTATACAAGCTAGTTTTTTGAACATCATCAGCTTATTCGTATTCAAAATGTCAATTAATCTTTCCAATCAGAAATGTTACAACAATTTAATTCCCAGGCTCACTACAAAGCTCTTACTACGAACATCACTGTCGATGTATGGGCCCGAATATAAATCGCCAGAGCTGTTTTCCATGCGTACATCAAGAGTCAAAAACATAAAATCGGCGCCAACTCCATATTGCCACCCAAAAAAATGATCTTTAATTTCATCTTCACTGAGTATATTACTGCTCAATTTCTTATCTGTAAAATATGAAAATAAAGGCCCCGCATTGGCTCTTACTTTAAGAGGTCCTTTATCAACAACATTTATACCTAAAAGTACGGGAACATCAACTGTTTTTAAATCAAAGGAATTAACAGCCTGAGACACACTTCCAGTCATATCTTCCAATGTTCCTCCTTTCGAACTGTAATAGATTTCGGGCTGAATATAGATTCGACCTAAAGTTACCCGAGCAAAGGCACCTACGTGGTAATTATCAACATTCCCTTCGTTTATGGCGTTCATATCAGTAACCAATTTAGAATTACTGTAACCTCCCTTTAGTCCTAGGTTAATGGGAGACTGAGCCATCGCAGGGATTAAGAATGACGTGAATAATAGAACAATTGCAATTTTTTTCATGGCTAATAAATTTTGTTTTGAGTTATATAAACGATTAAAACTTTCAATAATTGCCAAAAGTAATCGTTATATTCAATTGAGCTAAAATATGACTTTTTATTAAGTCGTGATTAATTAAGCAATAAAAAAAAATCAGATTATCAGATCGCAGGCCTCGGGTGGCATCCAGTGTTTATCTTTCCCGTTCCATTTCACATTGCACCCAATTGGATTGGTAACAGGAGTGGAAATTTGCTTTCCAGAGGTTAATTCGTTTAGTGTTCTATCCAAGTCATTCACCTTGACTTTCGACGCATCTTTTGGCGAGTCTACTCCCCTTCCGGTGTACACTAAACGTCTATTTTCATCAAACACATAAAAATGCGGGGTTCTTAAAGCTCCATATTTTTCGGCAACCTCCTGACTTTCGTCGTGCAAATATAGCCACGGAAACTGATGCTTTTTCATTCGCAGAACCATGTGCTCAAAATCGTCTTCCTGATACGTGCTTGCACTGTTCGAATTAATTCCAACAAATTGCACACCTTGATCTTTGTACTTCTCGGCAGCATCTCGGGTTAGTTCATCACTTCCTATTACATACGGACAATGGTTACAGGTAAAAAAAACGACCAAATACTTAGCTGACTCAAAGTTTGCCAGTGAATATTTTTCCCCGTCAGTTGCGGGTAAATTAAAATCGATGGCTTCGGCGCCTATCTTAAGTGTAAAACTCATAAATACTGGTTTTTAGCATTAATAATTACCAGTGTAACAAATGGCTGACTAAACTTGTTGGATCTTTTTTCGTTACAATACGAACACATTTATAAATGGTTGTGATAGAAGTATTATCAAACTTGATTAAACGTAAAAAAATACATCCCATATTTGGAAATAAGAGAAAAAAATTTCTATTTTTCAACCGTGAATACCGAACGGTATTTTTGTGAATCAGTTATTAATTATTAGATCTGTAAAATTAAAATGAAATCGAAAAAGAGCTCCAGGAAGATTCAAAATCACACTGACTTTGAGGATACTGAATTTAGGGGCAAGTCACCAAAAAGTGTAAAGAAAGATCGAGGCTCAAAACGCCGCCTGACTATTTATGATGAATTTGATGATGAAGTTGATTTTAATAGTACAAACTCTGAGGAAGATTTATACGAATAACCAGATACATACCCTTTAAATAATTAGTTTATTACGTTGAGCTTTTTCCTATTCAGGAAAGCTTTCAGGTTTTCTAGTGCAAGGTTCATCAAGCGTTGCCGGGCTTCTTTTGTTGCCCAAGCCACATGAGGGGTGATAAAAGTGTTTTTTGCACGAAGCAGCGGATTATCAGCAGTTGGGGGCTCTGTCGAAAGCACATCCAGACCGGCAGCAGCCAAACATCCTTCATTTAGTGCGCTTGCAAGATCTTGCTCCTGAATTAACGCGCCTCTGCCGGTATTGATTAAGATTGCACCGGCCTTCATTTGAGCAAATCGGTTTTTATTCATAAACCCCCGGTTGCTTTCGGTAAGGGGGCAATTTAAGCTCACTACATCTGATTTTTCGAGTAATTCATCAAGCTCGCATTGCCGATAATACGAAGGGACATTTTTTTTCGGAGAACGGTTCTGGAATAAAACGGTCATTCCAAAGGCATGCCCAATTTCGGCTACTTTTTGGCCGATCCTGCCGAAACCAACAATACCAAGCGTTTTTCCTGCTAGCTCGATTTGAGGACTTAAGCAAAATGAAAAGTCCGGCGAATTAACCCAATCGCCATTCTTTACTGCATCGGCATGAAGTTGAACCCGATTAACGATGTTCAGGAGATGAGAAAAAACCAACTGTGCTACGGAATCGGTGCTATAAGCCGGAATGTTGGTCACGGTAATGTTGGCATTGCTGGCAGCTTCCAAATCAACAATGTTGTAGCCTGTTGCTAAAATACCGATGTATTTTAACGAAGGGCACGAATTAATCACTGCTTTATTTAAAACTGCTTTATTTGTCAAAACAAGTTCAGCCTTTCCGATTCGTTCAACAATTCGTTTCGCCGGGGTGCGATCATAAACTGTAAACTCACCAAATTCTTCAAATGCTTTCCAGCTCAAATCTCCAGGGTTTAACGCATATCCGTCCAGCACAACTATTTTCATTGGAGTCAATTTAAAATTCGAATGAAATTAATCAAAATCAGCGACGTATTAAAGCAATCGCGCTATCGATAGTGGATATTCAAGCTATCTAGCTCAGCCTTTTTTATCGACGGGGATTTGCCTGCTTCAAATTTTTGCAATACCAATTCGCCAACTTTTCTTGCTTCTTCTTCAGTTTTAAAAAACTGATGCCCCATTGCTGTAGGTATTATTTCCTGCTTAATAAAAACATGGGTGTCCTTTTTCAAGACATAGCCCCATCCATTTTTTACAGGCATAATCTCCAGATGTATTGTTGTTTTGGATTTGCAGCTATAAAGCAATAATCCTGCACTAAGCAGGATTATCACAACGTATTTCAATGGATAGAAGCAATCTTTAGTCATATTCATTCATTTCGGCATAAGGTTCAAAACGTAATACGTCGTCAAAGTAATAACTACTATTTCTTCCTAACAACACATATCCGATACCATCAATAGTAAAACCTATAGCTTCAGTGCGTTCGGCACCACCTTCTCCATCTTCATATATTTCTGTTTTTTCGATCCAAAGGTCGGTTGCCGGATTGTATTCCCAAACATCTCCCCCTGTTGTACTTCTGCCTCCTGTCGCAATATAGCCTTTCTCGTTCACTACAAATGCTGCTGCATTTATTCTGGTAATGTCATACTCATCATCAAAGTCTTCATCCGTCGCATCAGAAATCTTGCGAAGAGTTGTCCAACTATTAGTTACAGGATCATATTTTGAGAAATCACTATTATAGGTTCCGTTATTTATTCCTCCAACTACATATCCTTCTCCGTTAATAACAAAGGTCATAGCATCACGTCTCTTGTAGGGAATGCTAACAACTTCGGTCCATTGACTGGTTGATGGATCATATTCGTAAAAATCTTTATTGTAACTGCCATCGTATCCAGTTCCAACGAATCCTTTGTCACCAATACTCATTGCTAAGGCTCCATATCGTGCTGATCCTGGGAAATCATCAATCTGAGTCCATTCATTAGTTGAAGGATCAAACGCGTAAAAATCTTTCAGCTTATTGGTTCCGTCATATCCAGTTCCGAAAAAGACTTTCTCTGAAGCACTAAAACCCACAGCTCCATTTCGGGCAGCTCCCGGAAAATCGGTTTTCTGAGACCAGTAATCATTTATAGGATCGTATTCCCAAAAATCAATTCGACGATCTTCTCCATCGTATCCTAATCCTACATAAGCTTTATCGCCTAATGCCACCCCAACGGCATCTGATCTGCCGTCACCACTATATTCTCCCAGTTTAACCCAGTTCCCTACTAAATCTTCATCGTCATCATCTTTGCACGAAGATAGACTTATTACAATCGACATTGCTATTCCAATCTTTACTACGGACTTTAAGCAAATCATTTCTGTTATTCTCTTTTTAATCATGGCTCGATTTTATTCTGTTTTGATGCCAAATTTATGCGGATTGAATGAGTGAAAAAAAAATGATAGACTAAGATTGGGTATGTAACTACCAATCGGGTTTATTAGATGACCAACATCTAGTAAGTCGATATAAAAGATCTAAATGTTAATAATTTTCAAGCTTTTTAACACCACTTAACGGAAGAAAAAGATCAATTGGCGATTCGTCTGAATAATACGCCAGAACGAAGATCAATTAGCGATCTAAGTCTATTATTATTTCTAGAGTATAGACGAAACTATTGCTTTGTATCAAACAAACCGTTGTCCAAAAGAAGTTCCAACTTCGTTCAAAGTAAATCCATCGTTACAATATGAAAAGAGCAACTGCCGTCCTATTTATTTTAACTACGCTTCTAACTGCTTGCGAACAAGACACTGAGTCTTTTAACCTGGGACTTGACTTGGTTGAATCCAAATCAGAGATTAGCGTTGTCGACAGCTTTAGTGTGGAATTGTCAACGATAAAACTTGATTCGATTCCAACATCCGGAACTGATATTTTATTGGTTGGTCAACTTGAAAGTGAAACCACAGGCCAATTTGAAGTTAACGGGTATTTCAACTTCGATCGGCAATCATCTCTGTTAGCTCTTGATGACGAAGCCATTTTTGACTCCATTACAATACAGCTTAACTATGCCGATTACACAAAGGGAGACACAGCACAAATGCAATCTATTGCTGTGTTCCGTCTAACGCAGCAGATTAAATTTCAGGAAAATGATTACGCAGAACAATACTTGTTCAACACCACGAGCTTTCCCTGCGAAACCATTCCTTACGGGCAGCATGATTTTATTTATCAGTCCGAAAATGACTACATTGAATTTAGGCTAGATAATGAGTTTGGCGAAGAACTTGTCGCTCTGGCAAGGGAAGACGACGCTGAAGAGTTTATTAATAATGGTAACTTTAAAGAATACCTGAAGGGTTTTGTTCTTAAACCCGGAGAAAATGCACCACAATCAGTTATTGGCTTTAGTTCAGACTCAGTTCTAATCAATATGTACTTTCATACGGTTGGTTTAGAGACAATTAAAACTAAGATTCAGTTTACCCTGGCAGATGAGAATAGCCAGTTCAACGGAGTAAAAGCTGATCGCGAAGGAACTGCTTTTGCAGACCTCTCAAGTCAACGCGAAGAAATGAATTCGAAAGCGACCGGCGATGTGAGTTATATTCAAGGTGGTGCCGGTATCATTGTGCGAGTAGATTTTCCAAGCTTGAACGACATTTTTGCACTCAAAGACAGAGTATTGCTCAAAGCAGAATTAATTCTAAGACCTGCCCCCGAATCCTATTCAGGCGATATGCCGGAAGCACTGGACTTTTATGAAACAGATCGGGTAAATCAAATTGGAGATCAGCTAACATACACTTCGAGCAGCACTGAATACTCACTTCAAGCATATTTATACGAAGATGAACTGTACAATGAGAATTCCTACTACACTGTCGATATCAGCACGTTTATCTCTTCTGCATTAGCAGGAGCTTATTACGATACAAATAATGGCTTATTAGTTACGGTTCCCTATTCCGATCTACTTTCAAAGGCTGACCAATTAATTTTAGAAGGAGAAAGTAGTAGCCGAAATAATCCAACCTTAAATCTCTATTTTTTAACTTTTGAATAATCAACCGATGCAAAAATATATCACTCAAACCCTATTAATTGGCTGTTTCGCATGTATTAGCTTTAACGGAGCCAGTCAGAACAATACCAATTCACCTTACTCAATGTATGGCTTAGGTGAATTAAAATCGCAAACGAATGCTCATACCTCTGCGATGGGTAACGCTGGAATAGGTATGCAATCGGATAATTTTTTGAATACGCTAAATCCAGCTTCTTACACGGGCATCGACAGCCTATCGTTTATTCTTGAAATAGGTATTAATGGTGAGTACTCCAATTATGACAATAGTCGCCATAAAGCCAACACTTTCAATGGGAATTTAAGCTATTTGGCTATGGGATTGAAAATTACTCCCTGGCTAGCTACTGGATTTGGTCTTAATCCATACAGTTCTATCGGCTACGAAATAAATACAACGGGTTTAGTCGAAGGTGTTCAATTAGCATATCCTTTGGATATTACCGGATCGGGAGATCTAAGTCGAGTCTATTTTTCGACAGCAGTTAGTCCGTTAAAAAATTTGTCGCTGGGAATTGAGTCTTCCTTTATATTTGGAAATAAGAAACAAACACAGTATCATGATTTAACCAATCTGGGGATTACTTCGGTTTATAATGAGACAACAAATTATTTTCACAATTTCTATTTTCAGTTCGGGCTGCAGTACCAACTTTTACTGAATAAAAATAATTCATTGAATTTTGGACTGATCTATTGTCCGAAACAGGAACTGGTTACCCACCGAGAAAACACTTCATATGACGAGAATGACATAGTAATCGACTCAGAGGATGAATCAGAAGAGATGTTCCCAATTCCGGAAGAATATGGTCTTGGGGTGACTTGGCAAAAAGATGAGAAATTCCAATTATCTGTGGATGCCGGGCTTCAGCTGTGGTCAAACGAATCGTATGATATTGTTGGTGCTGACCTAGAAGATACGTACTATATGAACGGTGGATTCGAGTACAAACCAACCACCAATGTTTTAGCTGACTATTTTAAAAGAATTAGCTATAGAGCCGGTTTTCAATACAATAAGTCGTATCTCAAATTAAGAGATATTCAGCTAGATGAAAAAGTCTTTTCTTTTGGACTAGGATTGCCAATTCAAAAGCAAAAATCAACGATTGATTTCAGTGTTGAGCTTGGGCAATACGGTACTAGTAATAAAAACCTGATCAAGGAAAGATTCGTTCGGTTAAAAGTCGGTTTCTCATTAAAAGACAATTGGTTCGTTCGAAGAAAATACAACTAGTAGCAAGCAAGTTGTCGCGCGATTTTCAGCGCAATACAAGTAAGCCCGGAAGATTTCTTCCGGGCTTTTATCTTGCTTTTCATTAAAACGAGAGCAGTTCGTTAAGCTACAATGCAAACTTATTAATGACCGAATTTTGAAAGTCACTCTTGTAACTCTCTCCTACCGGAATCCAGCGATCGTGAATAATAATTCTGTTTTTTGTGACTGATTTTATTTTGTTAGTATTCACTATAAATGATTTATGGACACGTAAAAATTTTCCAGTAGGTAAATTTTCGCTCATCCGTTTTAATGAATTCAGCGTGATAACGGGTTTATCTTCATTTTGCATGTAAATCTTAACGTAGTCTTTTAACCCCTCGATGTATAGAATTTGGCTCAATTTAATTTTTACTGATTTATAATCAGCTTTTACCAAGATATACTCTTGATCGTTTTCTTGTAACGTAACATGATCATCTTCTTTTTGAGGACTATTTGTGGAGTAAATAGAATAAGCTTTATTAGCAGCTTTTAGAAACCGTGTAAACGAAATTGGCTTTAATAGATAATCTAATGCATTTAAATCAAATGCTTCCAAAGCGTGCTCCGAATGGGCCGTTGTAAAAATGAACATGGGCCTGTTTTCAAGGCTGTTTATAAATTCAATTCCCGAAACAGTTGGCAGATGTATATCAAGAAATATTAAGTCAATCGACGTCCTCTGAATAATATCCAGTGCTTCAAAAACTGAGTTGCATTTTTTCTCCAGTTTCAGAAACGGTATCATCTTAATATAATCTTCAACAATCTGCTGCGCCAAGGGCTCATCATCTATAATTAAACATTTCATTTTTTATTGATTTTAAAAGTGTAATAAGTAGTGCGAATAATTTAGTGTGATGTTTCAAGTCTTTAACAGTTTGTGATAGAAGCGAAACCGAAAATATCAAATAGGTCCGTGACCTTAGATGTATATCCATATTCCGAAAAGAACTATGCTTCAGATAGCGAAAGGTTAAGTTCTACAGTATATTTATTGTCCTTTGTAGTAATTGTTAACTCATGTCGACGTGGATAAACGAGATTCAGTCTTTTTTTGATATTTTTTAGGACAACTCCATTATTTCCATTAGTTGATTTTGGCACTCTTTTAGCAATGGGGTTCTGAATAAAAAAAATCAATTCATCATCTCTAATCTCCAAGTTAATCAGTATCTCTCCAGGCTGGGTATAATCAATTCCATGCTTAAATGCGTTTTCAAGAAACACTGAAAATAATAGAGGTTCAATTTGTTTTAACCCAGTATTTCCCTTAACATTAAACGACACATTGAACATTTCATTTAGCCTTATTCTTTGTAGTTCGATGTAGTTTTCGATATGAGCGACCTCTCTGCTTAGTAGCACCTTAACTGTGTCTGCCTCATAAATAATGTAGCGCATCAATTCCGATAATTTAAAAATGATTTCCGGTGTTTGATCCGACTTTTTCCTTGCCAACGCATAAATTCCGTTGAGTGTATTAAAGAAAAAGTGCGGATTTATTTGAGCCTTTAGAAATGAAAGCTCAGCGCTTAATTTCTGGTTTTCAATTTCTTTTAGCTGATTTTCATTTACAAACCACTCTTTTGTTCCATATATGCTGGTACTCACAGCAATTGAAATTGTACTTAAAATAAGTATGCCAAAGTCAAAGAATCTATGTTTACGCGCCGGTTTCACACCGTCAAACGCTATTGAATTCTCTTGGATGAGAGGAGGTATGGATTCCTTTTTAAATTCAGGGGGCTTAGGTTGGTTTAAAGTAGATAAACAATAAACAATTGTTAACACGACTATAACAGTGCCAGCATATTCCTTAAATTTTCTGTTCGATAAAAATCGGGGAATTAATAAATAGTAATTCAAGTAAAAGATCGACACCAGTATTACTGCGGTCAATATCATATGCTTAACATCGAAAAAATCATTTAAATAGAAGAGTAACCATGGAAATACGAGCACAAACACGACACATAAAAATAGGTGAAGTAATATTCTAAAATAATTATTTTTCAGAAGTCGTAACATGTTGATGGTCGTGATTATTTTCCTGGCAAAAATTGCTCTTTTCTACCTGTTAAAAAACTGTTTTAAGTTTTTTTAAGGATGTTTGTTTTAATTAGACAACCCTTAGCAATTCAGCTTCTTCGATTATGGTATTAGCGGGCTAAGTTGTTAGAATTTGGGGAGATAGTCAGGATATAAGTATGTTTTTAATAACAGGGAATAAGCAAAAATTAGAACATTTAGCCTATCATATATTACAAAAAGAACGACGAAGAACAATTTTCAACTTACGTTAAGTGGACAGCAATATCCGTGGCTAATTCATTCCATTCAAATTTCCTGCTAACTTTGCGCGCAATATTTAAAAATTATTCGAACAGCTTATTCTTCGAATTGTTATTGTGACATCAGTTAACAAATAAAAGTATGCTTGTTTTAGTAGGAATTTTAGTGGGATTGTTTTTGCTTTTAGCGCTAGGCACCTGGTTATCGAACCGTTTTGGAAAACAGACATCAGAACCTGAGGAAAAAACGACTATTTCTCTCGACTGCTGTGGCGCCCACGAAATATGCGACTTTGAAGAAATGCTCAATAACCCTGATGAGATTGTCTATTTTGAGGACGAAGAATTGGATCGATATAAAGGAGTCAATCCGAATGAATATGAGGATGAACAAATTGATGAGTTTCGTGAAGTACTTTACACATTAGATGGCGAAGAAGTGAGAAAATGGCTATTAAGCATTGAGCGACGTAAAATTCAATTACCATCGGTACTAAAACAGGAAGCCATTCAACTGCTGGCTGAAGCATAAAAAAAGCATCGACCAGTTAACCGGTCAATGCCTTTGAAATCAAATTCTATTTTAGCTACATAATTTCGTTACAATTTTTTCATCTTCTTAGTTGACATCGTATCATCAACTTCAATTAAACTGATTGCATATCCCCCACCCGGTGCGCAATACTGAGATAATTTACTCTTGCTATCAACTAAGTATTTCTTAATTTGGTAAGCTTTCGGATTATCGCGATAGTGACTATCCTTTTGGTCAGAATAAACGGTTGCTATGTATTTTTTCTTTTCAGGAAGAAATTCAAATGAGATGTTTGATTCCCGGGCTTCTTCATCATTTGTTCGTCCAACAAACCAGTTATCCGTTTCTTTTTCTTTCCGTGCATAAGTGATGTAATCGCCGGGTTCTGCCTCCAACACCTGTGTGTTGTCCCAATCAACCGGGACATCTTTTATAAATTGAAAAGCGTCCAGGTGCTTTTGATAATTTTCGGGCAAATCGGCAGCCATTTGCAACGGACTATACATGGTTACATACAGCGCCAGTTGACGTGCGATAGTCGTATTAACTTTCGATGTGTTATCGGGGTTTAACTGGCTGATGTCCGTTTCAAATATACCTGGAGTATAATCCATTGGGCCACCAATCAGGCGGGTAAATGGCAATATGGTTGTGTGATCCGGATCATTGCCACCAAACGCTTCATATTCGGTGCCACGGGCTGATTCATTACCAATCAGGTTCGGATAAGTGCGGCACAAGCCCGTTGGACGAACTGCTTCATGAGCATTAACCATGATTTCATACTCCCCGGCTTTTTTAATCGCATACAAATAATGATTAACCAACCATTGTCCGTAATGTGTTTCGCCGCGCGGAATCATGTCACCAACATAGCCACTTTTTACAGCATTGTACCCATTATCAACCATAAACTGGTATGCCTGATCCATATGGCGTTCATAATTCCGAATAGATCCGGAAGTTTCATGATGCATCATCAATCGAACACCTTTGCTTTGAGCATAGCTTTGTAGTTTTTTTACATCAAAATCGGGGTATGGTGTTACAAAGTCGAATACATAATCTTTCGACTTTCCGAACCAGTCCTCCCATCCTTCATTCCATCCTTCAACCAAAACGGCATCGAAGCCATGTTTTGCAGCAAAATCGATGTACTCCATTACGTGCTCGTTGTTTGCAGCGTGTGTTCCATTGGGAACCGTTTTTGAATAGTCCGTTTCGCCTAATTTGACACTTGGTAAGTCAGTGTATGCCCAGGTACTTTTCCCGGTAATCATTTCCCACCAAACGCCAATATATTTCACGGGCGTGATCCACGAAGTATCATCATAAACACATGGTTCATTTAGGTTGAGCGTGATGTGAGACATTAGAATATCAGCGGCCTTATCGCTGGCAATAACGGTACGCCAGGGCGAATGGCAAGGTGCCTGCATGTATCCTTTATTTCCAACAGCATCCGGTGTTAAAAATGACTCAAAAATCATATTTTCATCATCCAGATTGAGGTGCATGCATGAATATTCGACTAAGGCTGCTTCGTGTAAATTGATGTATAAACCACCGTCGGTTTTCATCATCAAAGCGGTTTGCACGCCAGTTGGTGAAAAGGTTTGCTGTGAGACATTGTCTGTTACAGCATCAGTCATGAAACCTCTGATTTCCGACAGTTTTGACTCCGTGTAATTGTACTCCTGCGTATCAAAATCGCCAGGAATCCAGAAGGCTGTATGATCACCAGCCATCGCAAATTGTGTACGCTCTTCTTTTATAACAAAATAAATCAGGCTATCCTGCTCCGGGAACTCATAACGAAAGCCAAGCCCATCATCGAATAAACGAAACCGGATAATAAGCTTACGATCAGATGTGGTCTGGTTTAAGTTGACTGCCATTTCATTATAATGATTTCTAATCTCACTCACCTCCCCCCAGACTGGTTTCCATGTTTCGTCAAACGTTGATCGGTCAACACTCGCAACTTCGAAGTTCGAGAGTAGCGATTCTGTATCTTTCAATTCAAGTCCTAGTTTACTTTTCTTGATTACCGGCTTTTCTTTATAGTCTAAAGCATAAGTTGGTATTCCTTGATCAACTGCAAACGTCAAAACGAAATTTCCATTTGGAGATTCCAGTTTCTCTGCTTTCAGGCTCCATGAAATCAGTATTAATAAAATTGGGATTATTAGTTTTTTCATTATTTCGGATTAAAAAAATTAGTTGTTACTTTTTTGTTTCACTCCAAAGCTTCAGAAAGACTCCGTTGGTCCAGCCGAAGCCATCTTGAGTTTCATATTCGCCACCACCACCGGGGCGATTGATATTTACCACATCGTATTTTTCCATCATTTTTCCGGTTTCGAAATAAACTTTGATGTTTAGGTTTATCCAACGTTTTGCAATCTGTTTCGCTAAGTCGTTATAGCCATATTTTTGCAATCCGCGGTAAACCACCCACTGTAAGGGCGCCCAGGCATTTGGGTAGTCCCATTGCTGACCAGCTCCTTCAACCAGAGTTGTAACAACACCACCAGGTTTCAGGAAATTAGCTTCAATTTTGTCTTTTACCAGCTCAGCCTGCTTTTTTGTAGCTAGATTGAAATAAAGGGGAAACATACCTGCCAACGTATGCTGTTTCGAAAATGATGTTGTTTCAATATTGTAATCAACAAAGAAATTGGCCTGTTCGTCCCAACAATATTTCAAGATGAGATTTTTTCTGTTTTCCGCACGCTCTGCGTAATCGTTCGCCTTTCGTAGTTCCATATTTAACTCATAAGCCTGCGAAATTGTCATTTCTAACTTGTATAATAAACAATTCAGATCGATCGGCAAGAAACTGGTTGTTACGATAGTTTTCATGTGTTTTCCATCTTCAAACCAGCGGGTCGAAAAATCCCAACCCGATTCGGCGGCAGAACGGATATCGCGATACATGGATGAATCCCTACCCGCTTCTTCAAACAACACCACATCGTGTTTATAGGATTCCGGTCGCGGGGTGTTCAATTCATCCCAGTACCGATTCAATTGTCCGCCTTCAACTTTCACTACTTTTTTACCTGTCATCCAATAGGTGTATTCTTTCTCTAAAGCCGGTAGGTAGTGCACCAGAATAGTTTCATCACTTAATGTTTCGGCTAGCAGCTGAACCATCAACGCAAAAAACGGCGGTTGCGAACGACTCAAATAATAGGTTCTGTTTCCATTCGGAACATGTCCATAGTTCAGAATCAAGTATTCGAAATTATCCACCATATTTTGAATCATTTCGACCTGATTATCCTCTTGTAAACCCAACATGGTAAAATAACTATCCCAGTAGTAAATTTCCTTAAAGCGCCCACCCGGAACAATGTACGCATGCGGCAAGGTGATCAACGACGAATACTGTTTGTGGCTTTTAGGTTGCTTTGTCAGGTCGTTCCACAGGTAGTGAATGTGCTTCAACATGGCTGTGGTGTCATGCTGAAGCGTATCAAAATAATGACCGACAAAATCCTTTAAATTAAAGTGTGATTGATCTTTTAATTCAGCATAGGCCCGTTTTACAGAATCGGGGGCAACTTTCCCGGGACAATCCACAAATCGTTTTTGATCCTGAAAGATTTCTTCAAGCTGAACAGCTTCAAACAAGTCCGGGTATTTTTCGGCCGGGTTGATTTGTGCAACAGCAACCTGAGTTGCAAACAGGATCACGACAAAAGAATATCTCCAATATTTCGAATTTAATTTCATTGTATTTGATTCAGGTAAAGACATGAAACGAGTATGTAAAAGCGAATACCCCCAAGAAGAGCGATTACGAGTTCCATATGAAAAATCGAAAACAGGCTGCTGTGCTATTCGATTGCTCAGCAGCCTGTTTCTAATTATTTCATTTATTGATTTCCAAGAGTCGCGTCCAGGTTTTCGTTTACATCAGCAGCTGATGTTGGAACAGGGAATATTGTTCTAAAAGCTTCAGAAGCTTCTTTTTCCTGATAAGCATCGGTAAATTTACCAAAGCGGATTAAGTCCTGACGACGCAGCCCTTCCCAATACAATTCGTAACCTCTTTCGTCCAAAATGTCATCCAGAGTCAGTGAAGTTAACAATGGCAATGTTTTACCATCCATGTTTCTTTTAGCTCGTATATAATTGATGTCTGCCAATGCGCCGTCTTCGTCGTCACTTCTGAATTTGGCTTCAGCACGAATCAGGTAGATATCTGAGATTCGCATAATTGGCACATCGTTTGGCGAACGAAATTGGTCAACTGTATTTGGATCAGGAGCAAACTTCATGACCCGAATACCTGCATTTTCAGGTGCACTTTGGATATCGATTTCAGGTACAAATACCAATGGAGTTGTATTATCTCGCAAGAATAATTCTGATCCGTCGATAGCAAATTGTTGACCAACCAAGAACCCTTGATTAAAGCCTGTAACGCTCTTAATTCCATCATCCTGATACCGGGCATCGTTTTCTGTATCCCATGTACTGAAAAAAGTTGAAGTGGTTGATGGTCCATTCCAGATACTATTGAAATTACCGAATGCCTGACTGTAATGCAACGCAAAATTAGTCCATTGAACATCGCCGCCATAGTCAACAGCATCACTCATTGGCACTCTCAAAATAAATTCTGGGTGCTCAGCTACATCAAATTGAAACATGGACCAATAGTCATCAGTCACTGCATAATCTGAAGAACTAATTAATTGGTCGCAATAGCTAATGGCGTCGTTCCATTTTGCTTCTCCGGTGTACACTTCGTAATTCAAATATACTTTAGCCAGAAGTGCTTGTGCAGCACCAACGGTTGCCCGGGTTGATCCAACTTCTGATTTTGTTTTAAGGTTTGGTAGAATTGCTTTCAGCTCATCAATAATATAATCAGCAGCCTCTTTACGGCTAAGCACTTCAGGAGATGCAGAATAGTCAGTTTCGTCAGCAGCTCTATAAGGAACTTGTCCAAAAAGGTCGTTGATTAAGTACATGTAGTAAGCACGAAGAAAACGAGCCTCAGTAATGTATAAATCGTTTGTTGTACTTTGAGGAAATTGACTAATATAGTTTATGGCTGTATTGGCACGCGAAACTCCTTGAGTTAAATGATTCCAGACATTTTGGAAACGCATGTGATCTGAGTTCCAGGTATGCAAATGAAGTTGTTGCCAAGCACCGTTATCATACCAGTCGGTTCCACGCGTTGGAATAATCACCTCGTCAGTGGTTATTTCTTGCAGTCCCCAGTAGTTACTCCACTCAATGGTTCTTCTCAAACTTGCATATGGTGGATTGATCAGTGCTTGCGCATTTGACGGATTGTTGACAAGATTGCCTCCCAGTTGCTCGTCAAGTACATTCTCTTCCAGATCAGTACAAGCTACGGTACTGAAAAGTGCCAGGATGGTACTAAATATGATGAATTTATATCGTTTCATTTTTTCTATTTTTTTAGGATTAAAATTGCAGGTTAACACCAAATGTAACTGTTGTTGGTTTTGGATATGAAGTATAGTCAATTCCAAGAGATGGAATTCCGTCCACATTAGCATCTGAATTCACTTCTGGGTCGTATCCGGTATATTTGGTAAATAGTAATAAATTATTACCGGTTACATATACTCGAGCTCTGTCTAACCATTCAATTGTTGTCGTTTTTAGCGTATAACCTAGAGTCAGGTTTGAAAGTCTGAGGAATGATGCATCTTCGATAAAACGAGATGAAAATGCATTTGAATTACCTGGATTTTCATTTGATTCAGCTACAGCCTGCGTTACATTGTTTCCTTTGGTAAATGGTCCTTTGGTATAAATAGCGTTGGCCGTGTTATTATATATCTCATTGCCTTCTGATCCATACCAGAACATACTTACGTCAAAATTCTTGTATGTCAACTTGCTACTTAAACTATAGGTAAAATCAGGCAGCGCTGATCCTAAATATTCTTTTACTTTAGATCCTTCAGCGTCCGTTTTATAAGTGCTATAACCATCACTGTCAAATCCTTCGAAAACCATTCCGTAGAACGTACCAACAGGCTCTCCGTTGGTAATTACCTGAACTCGGGTACCTGTAAGCCCCTGACCTGCAGCACTACCTGTTTCTATGAATTTCACAGGAAGATCCTGCACTTCATTTTTAATATAAGCGAAGTTGATCCCCATATCCCAGCTTAAATCCTTTTTGCTAACCAAAACACCATTTAAAGCAAGTTCAACACCGTTATTAATAATTTTCATATCGGGGACATTCAACCACTGAGTTTGTGTTGGTGCCGGCGCTTTTGCCGGAACTTCCAGCAGAACGTCCACCGTCTTTTTATTAAAGAAGTCGATGGCTCCGCTAAGCCTGTTATTAAAAAATCCATAGTCGATTCCGATGTTTGTTTGCTGGGTTGTTTCCCACTGAATATCTGGATTTGGCGTACGCGTAAAAGTTATACCTGGTAAAAATGATCCGTCTACAAACCAGTTTGCGTTAGCTTCTGTTCCCACTGATAGCAATGAAATCTTATCCGGAATTTCTTGATTACCTGTCAACCCCCAACCAACACGGAATTTAAGATTACTGATAGCACCGGCACTTGCCATGAAATCCTCTTCAATTACTCGCCATGCAAAAGCAGCCGATGGAAAGAAACCATACTTATTGTTTTCTCCAAATTTTGAAGATCCATCGGCACGTCCGGTAAAGGTCAGCAAGTATTTGCCTTTATAAGAATAGTTAATACGACCAAAGAAGGATTGTAATTCGCGCTCATAGGCTGAAGATCCAACTTCTGCTTGTGAGAAATTACCATAACCTAAATTGTCGGTGTATTTAAGATCGTCAACTTCAAATCCTTTAACATTCATCTCAGTCGTTGTCCCTTTAAATCCCTGATAAGCATGTCCTAGAAGAAAATTAAAGGAATGGTCTTCGCCAATATCTCTTAGGTAGGTAATGTAGTTTTCAATCAGACGGTTAGTTGCTGAAACACCATTAATATCTGCCTCTCCTTTGTTCGACAAATAGCTGAGATCCTGATTTTGATTAACACGTCTCTCAGCCACTGTTCTGTCGAGCCCAACATTGATTTTATAGGTAAGGTTGTCCGTGATTTTAAAATCGGCAGAGATATTTGCTAATATTCGGTCGGTTTGAGTAATATCATCGACTAAGTTTAACATCGCTACCGGATTTCTTTTTTCGGTTGAATGCTGATAATAGGTGCCATCTTCATTCTTAACCGGGAAAGTAGGATTTAGTTGTAAGGCAGACAGAATCAGGTCACCTTCGAAACCTGAACCTTCGGCTTCAGTAATTGGTGCACGGGTATCTTCAACATGTGATGCAATAAGCACTCCTGTCAGGTTCAAACGATCATCAAAAGCTTTATGGGTAACTTTAATGCTTCCATTAATTTTCTCCATCGCCGTTGATTTGATGATTCCCTCTTGATTCAGATAACCTAATGATGTCTGGTAAGTAAACTTATCGCTTCCACCACCGAAGGATAAATTGTGACTTTGAGTAATACCGGCTTGGTAAATCTCATCCTGCCAATCAGTACTCGCACCCAAGTCCAATAATTTTGATCCATCAGATTTAGTATACGAGCGAAATTCACTGGCCGAAAGCAAATCGAGTTTTTCACGAATTTGAGAGACTCCAACATAACCATCGTATGAAAGTGTTCCTTCCCCTTTTTTCCCTTTTTTGGTCGTAATTAACACGACTCCATTGGCTCCACGCGAACCATAAATCGCAGTTGAAGAAGCGTCTTTCAAAATATCGATTGTTTCAATATCCTCAGGGTTCAGGAAGCTCAAGGGGTTTTTGTTTGACCCACCGCCATAACCGGCAGCGCTTCCTCCTTCAGGTGTAATATCCGTGTTATCCAAAGGAACACCATCAACTACATATAAGGGCTCCTGTCCGGAACGAATGGAATTGGAACCACGAATACGAACCGACATTCCAGTTCCGGGCTCACCGCTGTTTTGAGTAATGTTCACCCCAGAAACGCGTCCCTGCATCATTTCAACGGGAGAAGTGGCCACACTTTTATCCATGTCGTCAGACGTTAAACGACTACTGGCACCGGTGAGGTCACTTTTCTTTTGAATACCATAACCGATCGCCACAACTTCTTCCAGCCCGATGGTTTCCTCAGCCAGCGTTACGTTAATCACTTTCTGATCTCCAACCAAAACTTCCTGAGTTTTCATGCCAATAAAAGAAAAAGACAAAACAGCATCGGCAGGAACTGCATCCAACTGATATTCTCCATCAAAATTGGTAATTGTTCCGTTTGTTGTCTCCTTTACAACAACACTTACTCCTGGTAAGGGGAATCCGGTATCGTCAACCACTTTCCCTTTTACGGGATGCGATTGCTGTCCGACTACGCTTTGTTGATAAAGTACGATTCGCCGGTCGGTTACTTTATAGGATATTTCATCCTCCTTCAGCAGTTCTTCTAATAAATCTTCAATGTCTTCATTTTCAACATTCAAATTAACAAGTTGGTCTAAGTCAATTTGATCGGCATTGTAAAAAAAGATGTAGTTCGTTTGATCTTCAATTTTGCGAAAAGCATCTTCTAA
Source organism: Sunxiuqinia sp. (assembly GCF_055140945.1). Classification (NCBI taxonomy): domain Bacteria; kingdom Pseudomonadati; phylum Bacteroidota; class Bacteroidia; order Marinilabiliales; family Prolixibacteraceae; genus Sunxiuqinia; species Sunxiuqinia sp. Next base: position 265 of record NZ_JBSQYS010000019.1, on the reverse strand, counting down.
AGTCATGTTTTCGAAATTCATACTAAGCTTAGTTTGCTGCGAGTAGCTTTTACCAGAAACTTGAAGTAAGCCGAGTAGTACAATTAAAAATGTTAGTCGCATAATTCGCCATGTTTTAATCAGGCCATTTCTGGGAATGGCAAGACAATTCATTAATTTTTTCATAAATTTACGGTGCTTAAATTAATACTATGAGTAGCGTTAGCTATTCGTTTTATTATTGCCCGGGGTGATGCGGGAACATCTACCCGGGTTTTTATTTTTT